>NZ_CP045067.1:2180000-2481245 GCF_016864015.1 Lacinutrix sp. WUR7
GTGCAACGATCTGGACACTGTCTCAGCCATGAGCTCGGTGAAATTGTAGTATCGGTGAAGATGCCGATTACCCGCAGTGGGACGAAAAGACCCCGTGCACCTTTACTATAGCTTAGTATTGGTTTTGGATAAGTAATGTGTAGGATAGGTGGGAGACTTTGAAGCGGCGTCGCTAGGCGTTGTGGAGTCATTGTTGAAATACCACCCTTTGCTTATCTAGAGTCTAACCTTCTAACGAAGGGACAGTGCTTGGTGGGTAGTTTGACTGGGGTGGTCGCCTCCAAAAGAGTAACGGAGGCTTCTAAAGGTTCCCTCAGTACGGTTGGTAATCGTGCGTAGAGTGCAATGGCATAAGGGAGCTTGACTGAGAGACCTACAAGTCGATCAGGTACGAAAGTAGAGCATAGTGATCCGGTGGTTCCGCATGGAAGGGCCATCGCTCAAAGGATAAAAGGTACGCCGGGGATAACAGGCTGATCTCCCCCAAGAGCTCATATCGACGGGGGGGTTTGGCACCTCGATGTCGGCTCGTCACATCCTGGGGCTGGAGAAGGTCCCAAGGGTTGGGCTGTTCGCCCATTAAAGTGGCACGCGAGCTGGGTTCAGAACGTCGTGAGACAGTTCGGTCTCTATCTACTGTGGGCGTTAGAAATTTGAGTGGATCTGTTCCTAGTACGAGAGGACCGGAATGGACAAACCTCTGGTGTATCTGTTGTTCCGCCAGGAGCATTGCAGAGTAGCTACGTTTGGAAGGGATAAGCGCTGAAAGCATATAAGCGCGAAACCCACCACAAGATGAGATTTCTTTAAAGGGTCGTAGGAGATGACTACGTTGATAGGTCATAGGTGTAAAGGCAGTAATGTCATAGCCGAGTGATACTAATAACCCATAGGCTTATTGTACGCCTGTTTTTTTAGAGTACATACAATACATTCATGTAATTTTTTCAATATGTTAAGATATTTATCTTTTTATATGCCGTAAAGGCTACTAAAAAGAAATCCCGCAACAAATGCGGGACCAAAGCTTAAGGTGATTATAGCGATGGGGCTCACCTCTTACCATTCCGAACAGAGAAGTTAAGCCCATTTGCGCCGATGGTACTACATTGTGGAAGAGTAGGTCGTCGCCTTTTTTAGAGAATCCTCAACATTTATTTGTTGAGGATTTTTTTTTGCGGTAATGTCAACAGAAAATTATGGTTAAAACTGGATGATGTTGAAGAAACTTTTTATTGTTTAATTGTAGAAAATATTCTATATTTATATTTAGCTAAATAGATGGTTCAAAGTTGCTCGAACGATAGCAGCGGCATCCTTTTTTTATTAGTACCTATAATTAAATAAGTAATTATAATATCGTCTAAATGGTGATATACGGAATATAGTTCCGCATTAAAAAAAGATATAGCGGATAGCGTGGTTTTTATTTTTCTTAAAAACGCGCCATAAAAACTAATCATTTTATTTATCTTCAAAATCTGTATTGAAAAAGGAATAATGGCAACAAATAAGGAATTAGATTTAGCTTGGGATTTTGTGAATAACACGGACAGAAATGTGTTTTTAACAGGAAAAGCAGGTACCGGTAAAACAACGTTTTTGCATAAGTTAAAGATGAAT
Organism: Lacinutrix sp. WUR7; assembly: GCF_016864015.1. Classification (NCBI taxonomy): domain Bacteria; kingdom Pseudomonadati; phylum Bacteroidota; class Flavobacteriia; order Flavobacteriales; family Flavobacteriaceae; genus Lacinutrix; species Lacinutrix sp. WUR7. Next base: position 2,181,624 of record NZ_CP045067.1, read on the forward strand.
TCTTTAAAACGAATGGTAGTTGTAGCGCCAACTGGGGTAGCTGCTATTAATGCAAAAGGGGTTACCATTCATTCGTTTTTTCAAATGCCATTCGGACCTATTTTACCTAACGAAGATTTAAAAGGTTCTGGTGGTTTTAATAGAAAATTTGGGAAGACCAAAATCAATATTATTAAGTCTATGGATTTATTAGTGATTGATGAAATTAGTATGGTTCGTGCCGATTTATTAGACGGTATCGATAAAACGCTAAGAAGGTTTAGAAATAGAGATCAAGTTTTTGGAGGTGTGCAATTGTTAATGATTGGTGATTTACAACAATTATCTCCAGTGGTTAAAGAGAATGAATGGCAGTTATTAAAACCTTTTTATAATAATGCTTTCTTTTTTAGTAGTCTTGCCTATCAACAAAGCGATGCGATAACCGTAGAATTAAAACATATTTACAGACAGGATAACCCGAAGTTTATAGATATTCTGAATGAGATTAGAACCAATACTTTATCTCAGGCTTCGGCAGATGAATTGAATAAAAGATATCAACCAGATTTTTCGCCTACCGAAGATGAGGGATATATTTCATTAACTACACATAATAACAAAGCAGAGCGAACCAATCATTTAGAATTAGAGAAATTAAAAGGAAAGAAGGTAACGTATAACGCTTCGGTAGAAGGGAAGTTTCCGGAGTTTTCTTATCCTAATAAAGAAGAGCTCATCTTGAAAGTTGGTGCTCAGGTGATGTTTATTAAAAATGACAGCTCTACAGAGAAACGTTATTTTAATGGTAAAATAGGAAAGGTTATTTTACTAGATAAAGACGAAGTGGTTGTAAAATGTCCGGATGACGATTTTAATATTATCACTACTCCAGAGATTTGGGAAAACATTAATTACGATGTAGATAAAGAAACCAAGGCGATTACAGAAAATAAAATTGGTTCGTATACCCAAATGCCTTTGCGTTTGGCCTGGTCCATTACCATTCATAAAAGTCAGGGTTTAACTTTTGAGAAAGCTATCATTGATGCGGAAGGTGCTTTTGCGCACGGACAAACCTATGTTGCGTTGAGTCGTTGTAAGAGTTTGGAAGGTTTGGTTTTAAAAAGTAAAATTAATTCCAGTCAGATTATTAGCGATAGTAATGTGATTTCGTTTAATAAAACAGCGGAAGAAAACCAGCCAGACGAAGCTATATTAAATCAATCGAAGTCTGAATTTCAACTAAATTTGATTTCTGAAATTTTTGATTTCTATAAATTTCTGTATCCTGTGAATCGTGTTTTGGATGTGTATTATAAAAATAGAGGAATCATAGAAGGAAATGTAGAAGCCCCTTTAGTTTCTATCAAAGACTGTGTTGCTAGTTTACTTAAAGTTGCGAATGGTTTTAAAGCACAGCTTAGAGATCTTTCTGAAGTTACGCAAATTCCAGAATCGAGTAAAGAAATTCAAGCACGTTTTGTAAAGGCTTTAGCCTATTACAAAATAGAAGTAACCACTAAGATTATTGAACCTTATAAGACGTTTGGTTTTGCCACAGATAATAAGGCTGTCGAAAGCGACTTTACCAAAGCTTTAGATTTATTTGAAGAATTATTAGCTACAAAACAATTATATTTTACTGGTTTAGCGGAGGGCTTTCAGGTAAAGCCATTTCTAGAATTACGAGCTAAATCTGTTTTCTTAGCAAAAGAGGCACCAAAGAAACCTAGAAAAGCGGTTATAGATGGAACTACTAATGTGGAACTGTTTGAATTGCTTCGTGAGTTACGAAACACGATTGCTAGTGAAAAGGAATTAATTCACTATCAAGTTTTCAATCAGAAGTCTTTATATGAAATGTGTGAAACCTTACCAACCAATAAAACCGAATTACTACAAGTAAATGGTTTTGGTAAAACACGTGTGGAAAAATATGGAAGCCAAATTTTAAAAGTGATTCGTGACTATTGCGATGAAAATGATATTGAAACTTCTAAAAATGCAGAGATTTTTGAAGCGCCAGCGCCAAAACGACAAAAAGGAGATACCAAAAGAACCTCGTTAGAATTATTCCAATCTGGAAAAGCTATCGAACAAATCGCTATGGAAAGGGATTTAAATGTGAATACCATTGCTGGGCATTTAGCCAGTTTTTTAGATTCCGGTGAAGTTAAAATTTTGGATTTAATTTCCGAAAAGCATTATAAAGAGCTGAAGAAAATTATTCCAAAACAGAAGTTTGAAAATATTTCTGAATTAAAACATCAAATAGACGATAAGTACACGTATGGTGAAATACGATTGGTGTTAGGTGATTTAAAGAAATAAAAGCTTCAAAAATTAAATTTTAAAGCTTTTATTATCTAGACATGTTTGTAGTTATTTAACTATTAATTTTTTGGTGATTTTATTTCCTTCGGTTTTTATACTTACAAGATACATTCCTGTAGATAGTTTACTCACATTAAACGTGTTTTCTGGAGTTACAGAAATTGAAATTTGTTTACCTAAAGTATCATGTATTTCTATTTTGTAATTAATAAGATTTTCAGGTACTTCAATTTTCACAATACTAGTTGCTGGATTAGGATGCATGGAAAATGTTCTCATTTCATTATCTTCAATGTCTAGAGTATCAAAATTATAAGAACTTGTTCCCGATAAAGCGGAAGCATTTGGGTCTACTACATTTGTAAAAAGAAACATAGAATCATCAATCATATCCGCTTGCATGAAACTTACTAAAGGAGTTATAGTCGTAGCTAAAACAGAATCATTAGCTAAAAGGCTAATAGTTCCATTTGTTGGTGCTCCATTTACTTGAATGCTAACCATTGGTGTCTCTAATCCGCTTGAAGGAGATGGTAATGCAATAAGACTACCTAAAGTTTCTGTAATTAAATATCCATCTATGGAAGGTTGTGATACATTGGTACCATCAAAATAAGTGGCATTAGCTCCATTACCCAACGAAGAAGTTATAGTTGCTGTTATTCCATCTGTTAGAATAATTGTAAATCCATAACTTTGCACTAATGTTGCAAAATCTGAAGAACTAATATTTGGCCTTGCAGAAATAGTATAGTTATAACTACCATTATCTGTTAATGTATAGGTATAACCCTCTTGTGCATTAATAGGTAACGTTAATAAGTAAAAGAGAAATAATAATGTATATATTTTCATAATAATTGTTTTTTTTAATTTAATTTTCTGGTAATTGTTCTTTAATTTGATGGGTACTAAAATTAAATACATTTTCAGGATGGGCTAATACATTTTGTAAGATGAAAGGGGTATCTGGAGTTGTTCCAGTATACTGTATATTTCCATTCATATCTACATCATGAACATTATAACCAGTAGCTAAAAAAGTTGGAAAGTTTAATACATTTCCTGGATCATTGAGCACTTCAGATAAAATACTTGGTGCGTCTGGGGTTGTTCCAGAATATTGAATAAGACTATCTCCATTTACATTACCAGCCCAAAGGGCATTAGCACCAGACAATAATGAAATTTGCGCATTATTACCAAAGGTTGCTGTAGCACTATTCGTAAAATCTATAAAAGTTGGGGATACCGACAAAGCAATTGGATTTTGTGTCATTACGCTTAAATGGTTTCTATGTCTCACTACTATATAATAAGGATCCGTGTATCCTTCTAAATATATATTGGATAAACCATCTATATCTACAACATCTCCATCACGTTGTAATAAAGCAGATTTATCATCTACAATAAAAGTGTTATCCATATCGCTTCGAATTTCAATCCAAACCCAATCTACAATATCGTCGTTAGATAATCCAGTTCCTAATGCACCTCCATTGTTTAAAACAGAGGAGTTATTTATTAACCTCATATCAGGATAGGGACTCATAAGTGGAATAAATCCATTTACACGTAAGTCATCATTCATTAAACTAGCATTTGGTGGATTAATTAAAGGACCTTGAAGAAATAACTTTATATTTAATCTTAAATCCACTATTTGATTAGGATCTAGATAAACAAGTTCTTGAGCAACATTAAATCCATCGCCATTACCACCATTATAAAGTACTACAAGTGATAAATTATTTAGTGTTGTGTTTAGTAATGTTTCCTTGTCAAATCCATCACCATTACTACCTTCATAAAGAGCAGTAAGCGAAATATTTTCTAATGTTGTATTAAGTAATGTTTCCTTGTCAAATCCATCACCATTACTACCTTCATAAAGAACAGTAAGCGATATATTTTCTAATGTTGTATTAAGTAATGTTTCCTGGTCAAATCCGTCACCATTACTACCTTCATAAAGAACAGAAAGCGAAACGTTTTCTAATGTAGTACTCACTAAAATAGCATTATCAAAACCATCACCATTACTACCTTCATATAATGCGGTTAGTACAATATTCTCTAGCGTTGTGCTTAATAATATTTTACTGCCATAGCCATCTCCGTTTGAACCTTCATATAATACTGCAAGCGAAATATTAGTCAGTGTAGTATTTAAATTTGTTTCACTATCATGACCATCGCCATTACCACCATTATACTGAGCAAATATCTGTGTGCATTGAAATACTATAAAAGATAAGATTAAAAATATTTTTTTCATCTTTCTATATATTAAGGTGCTGTTCTTGCTCCTCTAAACCCAAGACGATTATTTCCTCCTGAAATTACAGAAGCTCCATCATATCTATCTGAAATTCTTATATATTCAGCACCATTTAACCAACTACCACCACGAAAACTATAACCATCTCCTGTAGTGCTGTTAGGCCAGTTAGAAACGGTTCCATTACCACTAGTACTACCAATAATACCATTTCCATGTAAACCAGTAAAACTTCTTCCTTGCGCAGTACCTACAGTTACGCATCTTTCATATAGGTTACCAGATAGTTCCATTATTCCATAATAACTTCCACCTGTTTCTTCTCTGTTATTGTTTACTGCACTTGCTGCGAAAATTCCATTTCTTAATGGTCCATTTATAGTTCCATCCGTAAGGCTGTACATAGCATTACCAGAGTTTGTTTCTGGGTTAGTAACACGTTCACTTGAAAATCCAGAATTCACAATAGTATAATCATTACTTGCTATATTGGAACTTCCCCAAGCAAATTCACCTGGTTTGGGTAAGATAGGACCTCTGCATGCTTTTTCGTATTCTAATTCGGATAAAGGACGTAAGCCTGTCCAATCCATATATGCATTTATATCTGCAACATTTACAAAGGATACCGGTCTATCTGGAGCTGTAGTAGTTGCACTAGCAGAACCACCTGTCCATGAAATGGTATTCCTATTTACAACGGCATCACTATTTTTGTGAGCTGTATCTGTAATATCTCTATTCGTTTTTTGAGTTTCCGTTAAACTGTTAAAGAAACCCAACCATTGCGATTCTGTAGTTTCATATTTCATTGCATAAAATGCATTAAACCCTTTAGGATAGGAAGCAGATAAAGTTCCAGTTTGATCTCCTCCTCTTGCATTAGTAGCTGTGTAATATAAATTTCCAGAAGTATTTGCAATAGTTAAAGCATTTTCAGATTGTATGTGAAAAGAAGATGCTGTAGAAAAACCTCCAGAGTGAAATTTATTAGCTTCATCTCCAGTAGTTCCCCCAACGTAAAAAGAACCTTCAGGGACATATACCATTTCTACAGCAAATACTTGTATGTCGATAATATCATTAGTGTCTGTAGAACCGAAATTCCAACGAATTTGGTTGTCTAGGAAGTTTACATTTCCACTTCCATCAGCATCTCTATATATTAAAGCGCCAATACCATCAGAAGTTACCTCCATGGTTGCCCCAGCTGCAGGAGTAGAGTTGGCTTGGCTTAATATTGCATGAGTCCAAGTTCCATTATTAACTCTATATTTCATGAATACCCAAGCTGCATCCCAATTGGATGGACCAGAGCTAATTCTCCAAGAGTTCTCCCAAAAGAGATCAAATTCAACGTTTACCCAATTGGATACTTCATTTAGATTTTCAAGTGATATATTATTCACTTGGATGTTGTTCGCTTTTACTTGTAGAAAGGATGCAAATGCAAATAAAAAGATAATTTTTTTCATGATTTTAATGTTTGATTAATAGTTTTATATGATATTTAATAGCCTTCTAAAAGAAAGGTTAACATAATTAACCTTGGATAATTTTTTAAAATAGGTTTAGAGGTCTAATAAATGTTACTTTATTAAGTAAATAGGGGGGTGTTTTTTAGATGCTGATTAACAGCGCTTTAAAGGTATGAGAATCCTTTAGGAAATAGTTTTATAATTGTATAACTGGTATTCAATTTTGTATATATGGTTCTATTTTACTTTTTTAAACATAAAAACAGCCTTACAAATTTAATTTGTAAGGCTGTTTTATATTATTTAATGTACTATTATTTAGATAGGTATATAAATGATTACCCTTTAATCAAACCTCTAGAAATTACAATTTTTTGAATTTCAGAAGTACCTTCATAAATTTGAGTAATTTTAGCATCACGCATCAAACGTTCTACATGGTATTCTTTTACAAAACCGTTTCCACCGTGAATCTGAACCGCTTCCACTGTATGTGTCATAGCAACTTGAGACGCATATAATTTTGCCATTGCGCTAGACATATCGTAATTATTTCCTTGGTCTTTATCCCAAGCAGCTTTCATAACTAACATACGTGCAGCTTCAATTTCGGTATGCATATCTGCTAATTTAAAAGCAATCGCTTGATGGTTACAAATTTCTGTACCAAAAGCTTTACGTTCTTTAGAATATTTTAAAGCTAATTCGTAAGCACCAGCAGCAATTCCTAATGCTTGAGCAGCAATACCAATTCTTCCTCCAGATAAGGTTTTCATAGCAAATAAAAATCCAGATCCATCTTCGCCAATTCTATTTTCTTTAGGTACTTTTACATCATTAAATTGTAAAGTATGTGTATCACTTCCGCGAATTCCTAATTTATCTTCTTTTGGTCCAATATCAAAACCAGGCATTCCTTTTTCAAGAATAAAAGCATTAATTCCATGTGAACCTTTATGGTTATCTGTTTGGGCAATTACTATATAAATTCCTGCACGTCCACCATTAGTAATCCAGTTTTTGGTACCGTTAATTAAGTAGTGATCTCCTTTATCTAAAGCAGTAGTTTTTTGCGAAGTTGCGTCACTACCAGCTTCTGGTTCACTTAAACAAAAGGCACCAATTTCTTCTCCAGTAGCAAGTTTTGTTAAGTATTTTTGTTTTTGATCTTCATTTGCATAAGCTTCTAAACCATAACAAACTAAAGAGTTGTTTACAGAAACCATTACAGAAGCAGAGGCATCAATTTTAGAAAGTTCTTCCATAATTAATACATAAGAAATGGCATCCATTCCACTTCCTCCATATTTTGGATCTACCATAATTCCCATAAAACCAAGATCTCCCATTTTCCTTACTAATTCTTGCGGAAAAGTTTGTGCATTGTCACGTTCAATAACTCCTGGAAGTAATTCCGTTTGAGCAAAATCGCGAGCTGCATCGCGAATCATTATATGTTCTTCTGTTAAGCTAAAATCCATAGTTCTAATTAAATGTTTTTATGATAAAAAATGAGTACAAATATAACTTTTTAATAGCATATTTTCAATAGAGATTACTATTTTTACAAATATGATAAAAAATGAATATAAAGTGCTTGGCGTAATGTCTGGAACATCATTAGATGGAATGGATTTAGCTTACATCACTTTTAATTTTGAAAACTCTTGGAAATTTAAAATTGAATGCTGTACAACCATTGGTTATACGGAAGAATGGTTACAAACGCTTAAAGGTTTAGTGTCTAATTCTTTAGAAGAATTACAGCAGATTGACATTCATTACACGGCATATTTAGCAGAAGTAATTAATACTTTTATTGCAGCAAATAATATTGAAAGTATAGATGCTATATGTTCTCATGGACATACCGCATTGCACCAACCCGAGAAGGCTTTAACCTATCAAATAGGAAATCTGAAAGAACTGGCTACTTTAACGAATAATAAAGTGGTTTGCGATTTTAGAGAGCAAGACGTAGCTCTTGGAGGTCAAGGTGCTCCTTTGGTACCTATTGGTGATCAATTATTATTTTCTGAATATGACTATTGTTTAAATCTGGGAGGATTTGCAAATATTTCTTCTTCAGAAAATGAAAAACGCATAGCTTATGATATTTGTCCGGTAAACATAGTATTAAATAAATACGCAAATCAATTAGGTGTCCCTTATGATGATAAAGGTAAAATTGCAAAATCTGGAACCTATTTATTAAATTTAGGAAATGAATTAAGAAATTTGCCATACTATAAACAAAGACCACCAAAATCTTTAGGACTAGAATGGGTTGAAAAAGAAATAACTCCAAGATTAGAAGCTTCAAAACGAAAAGAAGCAGATGTACTTCGCACATTTACAGAACATATTGCAAGTGAAATAGCAAAAAATGTTAATATTAGAAGTACTATTTTAGTAACTGGAGGCGGTACATATAATGACTATCTTTTATCTCGAATTTTATATAACAAGGAAATAAATCTTATTACACCTTCTAAAGAAATTATAGAGTTTAAAGAAGCTTTAATTTTTGGGTTTTTAGGAGTTCTAAAAATGAGAGAAGAAATAAATTGTTTAGCAAGTGTAACAGGAGCGAAACAAGATCATAGTTCAGGAAAAATTTATCTTCCTTAAAAAAAATATAAATATAATATAAAGCACTTTTTGTTTTTTATATTTGTTAACACTAACAACGAACCAAATTAATGAAAGATTTACTTAGTAAGTACGAAAATAAAGAACCTGAAATTGTATTTAATTGGAAAGATGCGGAAACAGATGCAGAGGGTTGGACAGTCATAAACTCACTTCGTGGAGGTGCTGCAGGAGGAGGAACCAGAATGCGTAAAGGGCTGGATATGAATGAGGTTTTGTCTCTTGCAAAAACTATGGAAGTTAAATTTACCGTTTCTGGACCAGCAATTGGTGGTGCAAAATCAGGTATTAATTTCGATCCAAGTGACCCAAGAAAAAAAGGCGTTTTAGAACGTTGGTATCGCGCAGTTTCGCCTTTACTTAAAAGTTATTATGGCACAGGAGGCGATTTAAACGTGGACGAAATACATGAAGTAATTCCAATTACGGAAGAAAGTGGTGTTTGGCATCCGCAAGAAGGTGTCTTTAACGGGCACTTTAAACCAACGGAAGCAGATAAAATTAATAGAATTGGACAGTTACGTCAAGGTGTAATTAAAGTGATTGAAAATCCGAATTTTTCGCCAAACGTGTCTAGAAAATATACCATTGCAGATATGATTACTGGTTTTGGTGTTGCCGAAGCTGTTAAACAATATTATGCTATTTATGGAGGAACTGTTGTCGGTAAAAAAGCTATCGTTCAAGGTTTTGGTAACGTAGGTTCTGCAGCAGCATTTTACCTTTCACAAATGGGAGCAAAAGTTGTTGGTATAATAGATCGTGCTGGTGGATTAATAAAAGAAGATGGTTTTTCTTTTGAAGAAATCACTGAATTGTTTTTAAATAAAGATGGAAACACATTAGTTTCAGATAAGCTTATTCCTTTTGAAGAAATAAATGATAAAATCTGGTCGCTAGAAACACAAATATTTGCACCTTGTGCAGCTTCTAGACTAATTACACAAGATCAAATAGATCAAATGATAAACACTGGATTAGAGGTTATTTCTTGTGGTGCAAATGTACCTTTTGCAGATAAAGAAATCTTTTTTGGTTCTATTATGGAACATACCGATAATCGCGTTAGTCTTATTCCAGATTTTATATCGAATTGTGGTATGGCAAGGGTTTTTGCTTACTTTATGGAACGTAAAGTGCAAATGACTGATGAAGCTATATTTAATGATACTTCAGAAATCATCAAAAAAGCAATTCAAAATGTACACAATAAAAACCAATCAAAAACAGGAATTAGTGCAACCGCTTTCGAAATTGCATTAAGCCAACTTATATAACACAATTTTATGGAAACAGTAATTATTTTAGTATTTGTATTAGGCTATTTAGCGATTACATTAGAACATAGCATTAAAATAGATAAGCTTATTCCTGCATTAGTCATGATGGCTATTAGTTGGGCTTTAATTTCTTTAGGAATCGATAGTTTTCCACAATGGTTTGACTCTGCAAAACATAGTTTATTAGATAACTTTGGATTGCTTGGCCATGAAGAAAAAATGCACATGATGGAAGAAACACTGTTGCACCATTTAGGTAAAACAGCAGAAATTTTAGTGTTCCTTTTAGGAGCAATGACCATTGTAGAAATTATAGATTATTTTGATGGATTCTCAACTATTAAAAGCTTTATTAAAACAAAAAAGAAATCTAAAATATTATGGATTTTCGCTTTTCTTGCTTTTGTACTTTCTGCAATTATAGATAACCTAACGGCAACCATCGTTTTAATTTCTATTCTTCAAAAAATAGTAAAAGATAGAGATGTTCGTATTTGGTATGCAGGTTTAATTATTATCGCGGCAAATGCTGGTGGCGCATGGTCTCCAATTGGTGATGTTACAACAACCATGCTTTGGATTGGTAAAAAAGTGACTACCGGACATTTAATAGGTTACTTATTTATTCCATCCTTATTATGTATGTTAGTTCCTACTTTTATAGCTTCGTTTTTACCTGCTTTCAAAGGGAATTTAGAAACGGTAGAAGAAGATTCAGGGAAACCTAAAAGTAAGTATAGTGCAACTATGTTATACCTTGGTTTAGCAGGAATTGTTTCTGTACCAGTTTTTAAAACCGTGACGCATTTACCTCCTTATGTTGGTATGATGTTGGCTTTAGGTATTGTTGCCATTTTTGCCGAAATCTATAGTAATTCTAAGTTTAGTTTAACAGAATATGATGCTGAAGAAAGTGATGCAAACGCACACCATAGTCCAGTACATCATTCATTATCTAAAATAGAAATGCCAAGTATTTTATTCTTTTTAGGAATTTTAATGGCTGTTGCAGCTTTAGAATCTTTAGGTATATTATTTGGTTTTGCAGAATCTTTACAAGACTCTATGCCTATGTTAGGAACGGAATTGCATTACGCGTATGAACCAAATGGAGGTGTTTCAGATTTAGTAGTATTATTACTAGGTGTAGGTTCTGCGGTTATTGATAATGTACCTTTAGTAGCAGCAAGTTTAGGTATGTTTCATGAACCTATAGATAATGAACTTTGGCACTTTATTGCATATTCTGCAGGAACAGGTGGTAGTATGTTAATTATCGGTTCTGCAGCTGGAGTAGTTGCAATGGGAATGGAAAAAATAGATTTCTTTTGGTATGTGAAAAAAATATCTTGGTTGGCATTAATTGGTTTCCTTGTTGGAGCTGCCGCATTTATGGTTACAAGAACTTTATTTTAATCAAAAGATAATTCTCGAGTTTTTTATTCGAGGATTCCATTAAAACTGTCATTCTCGCGAAAGCAGGAATCTATAATAAAGATTCTTTTAAAAATCTTTATTATACTTAAGTAAAAATATCAACGTTAATACATTAGTCAAAACAATTTTTTTATGTTAAATACAATATTACAAGATGCACAAGAAGGTGCAGAATTATTAGTAGATGGAGAATCTGCTAAAAAAACACTTTCCATAATAGAACTTATATCTAGTGGTGGTACAGCAGGAATAGTAATTATTGCCTTGCTTTTTGTACTACTTATCGTTGCTATCTATATTTATTTTGAAAGATTATTTGCCATAAAAGCGGCGTCACAAGTAGATGCAAATTTTATGAATCAAATTAAAGACCATGTTTCTAATGGTAAAGTGGATGCAGCACAAATGTTATGTGTACAACAAAACTCTCCCGTTTCTAGGTTAATAGGAAAAGGAATAAGTAGAATTGGGAAACCGTTGGAAGATATAAATACAGCTATTGAAAACGCAGGAAGATTAGAGATTTACGGACTAGAAAAAAACGTAAGTGTATTAGCTACTATTTCTGGAGCAGCACCAATGATTGGTTTTCTTGGTACTGTAATAGGTATGATACTTTCTATTTTCGAAATAGCAAATTCCGGAGGTTCTATAGATATTAAAACACTAGCGGATGGTTTATACACCGCAATGACAACTACAGTTGGAGGACTAATTGTTGGAATTATAGCCTATGTAGCATATAATCATTTAGTGGTGAAAACAGATAAAGTAGTGTATCAAATGGAAGCTAATTCTTTAGAGTTTCTTGATCACTTAAACGAGCCAGTATAAAATATTTTCGCGGTTTATTGGAATGGAAAAGTTCTATAAGTCGATGAATAAATTAGTATTAAATTTTTTAATCCTTTCAATAAATACATATGAATTTAAGAGGAAGAAATAAAGTAACACCAGAGTTTAATATGTCTTCTATGACAGACATCGTATTTCTGTTGCTCATATTTTTTATGATTGCATCTACATTGGTTTCGGCGGAAGCTATAGATTTATTATTACCAAAATCTAGTAGTAAAACTACCCAAACTAAAAACGTATCTGTTAGTGTAGATAAAGATGTAAATTATTATGTAGATATGAAAAAAGTATCTAAAGAAAATTTAGAAGCAGAAGTTTTAGCAAAAGTAGGAGATACAGATTCGCCATCTATTACCATTCGTTCAGATCAAGATGTTGAAATGAAAAACGTGGTCTTTATAATGGACATTGCTAATAGAAATAAAATTAAGTCTACACTTGCAGTAAAATCACAATAATCTATTCGTGTAATTTGGCATACAGATTGCAATTGTAAGTGTAACAACGATTATAAGTATATGAAATATTTCACAACCAAACATGAGAAGAATTCTGCGAAAATTACAACATTAATAATGTTGATTTTTGTTTTGTTGCTTTTTGTAGTTGGTCAAGAATATCAGGAAGAACCAGAAGAATTTGGCGTAGCAATAAACTTTGGTAGTGCTGCCCCAGCTGGAGGAAATGTACAGCCTAATAAACCAATAGTAGAAGAAAAATCCCCTGAGGAACCTACAGAAAATGAAATTGATGAAGAAGCAATAGCGGAGGAAGCTGCAAAAGCCGAAGAGGCAGAGGAAGCAGCGAAAGCAGAAGAAGCAGCTATAGCGGAAGAAGAAGCCAAAGCAGAGGAAGAGAGAATTAATGAAGAGTTGCTAAAAGAAGAGCAACTAAAAGAAGAAAAAGCAGCAGAAGAAAAAGCGCTTAAAGAAAAAGAAGATGCTAAAAAAGAAGCAGCGGAAGCAGAAAAAATATTAAAAGAGGAAGCAGAAGAAGCAGCGCGTTTAAAAACAGAAAAAGAAGCAAAACAAAAAGAAATAGCCGATGCCAAAGCAAAAGCGGCAAAAGCGGCAAAGGAAGCAAAAGAAGCTAAAGATGCAAAGGAGGCTAAAGAAGCCAAAGATGCAAAAGATAAAGCAGCAGCTAAAGCAAAAGCGGAAGCAGCAGAAAAATTAAAAAAAGAAAACGAAGCGAAAGCCAAAGCAGCAGCAGACGCAAAAGCAGCGGCGGCAAAAGCAAAAGCAGCTTCAGATGCTAAAGCAGCGGCGGCTAAAGCAAAAGCAGCTTCAGATGCTAAAGCGGCAGCACAGGCAAAAGCCAATGCGGAAGCAAAAGCTAGGGCCGCGGCAAAAGCAGCAGCGGATGCCAAAGCGGCTGGAGAAGCTAAAGCAGCAGCAGATGCGGCAGCTAAAGCCAAAGCAAATGCTGGAGGAGGTGAAACTTCCTTTGCATTGATTGAGAATGTACCAATTTATCCGGGTTGTGAAGGCGGAACTAATGCGACTAGAAAACAATGTATGAGTGATAAAATAAAAGAGTTTATCATGAATAATTTTGATACGGACTTAGCTGCAGATTTAACTGGGGTTCAAAAAATCAATATCTCATTTAAAATTAATACTTCAGGTAATGTGGTAAGTATCGGTGCAAGAGCTGCAGATCCTAAATTAGAAGCAGAAGCAAAACGAGTGACTAGATTGCTTCCTAAAATGAAACCAGGTATGCAACAAGGTAGTCCAGTAACAGTTTCCTATGGCTTGCCAATTAGAATTAAATTAAAAGAATAACTTGTTTTCTTCGTAGTACAAGAATAAAATTTAAATGAAATACTTTAACACCAAACACGAAAAAGATTCGGCAAAAATAACAACGCTTGTAGCGTTAATCGTGTTATTGCTCATTTTTGTGGTAGGTCCAAAATATATGGATCCTCCAGAAGAGTATGGTGTTGCTGTAAATTTTGGTACTACAGATTTTGGAAGTGGTAATGTACAACCTACAAAACCAATAAAATCGGAAGATTTAAATATTGATCGACCAGCAGAAGTAGTGCCAACTGAAGCAGAACCTACAAAAGCTACAGAAGCTACAGAAGAAGTTTTAACCCAAGAAACCGAAGAAGCTATTGCCATACAAAAACAAAAAGACGCAGTAAAAAAAGCTAAAGCTATTGCAGATGCTAAAGCAAAAGCCGAAGCAGATAGAATTGCAAAAGAAAAAAGGGAGCAAGAAGAGAAAAAGAAAAAGTTAGATGCTCTAATTGGTGGAGTTAGTAACTCCGAAGGAAGTGAAACCGGAGGTGAAGGTGATGATGACAAAGCAGGAGACAAAGGACAATTAAATGGCGATCCGTATGCGCCAAGCTATTTTGGAAACACAGGATCTGGAAATGGAGGAGTAGGTTATGGCCTAAACGGAAGAGGGAAACCTTCTAAACAAGTATTTAAACAAGACTGTAATGAGTCTGGAATGGTCATTGTGAAAATAGTAGTAAACAGAAGTGGTAATGTAGTGGAAGCAGAAGCAGGAGTAAAAGGAACCACAAATACAGCAGATTGTTTGCTAGAACCAGCAAAAAAAATCGCCTTATCTCATAAATGGCGAGCAGACAATAAAGCACCGGCAAAACAAGTAGGTTTTGTAAAAGTTAACTTCAATTTAGGGCAATAAAATGACATATCAAGATACTGTAAATTGGATGTTTTCCCAACTACCAATGTATCAACAACAAGGTAAAACCGCATTTAAAGTAGATTTAAGTAATACGGTAATCCTTGCAAAACATTTAAAGAATCCAGAAACTAAAATTAAAACCATTCATGTTGCTGGAACTAACGGAAAAGGTTCTACAAGTCACATGTTAGCCTCTATATTACAAGAAGCTGGTTATACGGTTGGATTATACACTTCGCCGCATTTAAAAGATTTTAGAGAGCGTATTAAGATTAATGGTAAAGAAGTCAGCAAACAGTTTGTAATTGGTTTTATTAAACGAAACAAAACATTTTTTGAAAAGCATTCCCTTTCCTTTTTTGAAATGACCGTTGGCATGGCTTTCGATTATTTTGCAAAACAAAAAGTAGATATTGCCATTATAGAAGTTGGTTTAGGCGGACGATTAGATTCTACCAATATTATTACTCCAGAAGTTTCTGTAATTACAAACATAGGATTAGATCATACCCAGTTTTTAGGAAATACCTTGCCCGCTATTGCGGAAGAAAAAGGAGGAATCATTAAAAAGAATATTCCTGTTGTTATTGGCGAAACACAAGACGAAACTAAAACCGTTTTTAATCGTATTGCAGCGGAAGCTTCTTCCAAAATATATTATGCAGATCAATTAGTTTCTCAAATTTTTAAAAGCGACTTAAAAGGAAGCTATCAAGAAAAGAACATAAAAACAGTTTTACAGACCATAACCCTATTGCAAAAACAAGGTTGGAAGATTACCAGTAACCATATTAAAGAAGGATTACTAAAGGTAGTGCAAAACACAGGTTTAAAAGGAAGATGGCAAACCTTGCAAGATGACCCAAAGGTTATTTGTGATACGGCTCATAATAAAGAAGGACTTGCTTATGTGATGAAACAATTACACGAAGAGGATTGTGATGCACTTCATATTGTTTTTGGAGTGGTAAATGATAAAGATTTGGACTCGATAATTGCTCTTTTGCCTAAAAAGGCGACTTATTATTTTTGTAAACCAAATATTCCTCGCGGAAAAAATGCGGAAGAGTTGTTCAGCTATTTTAAAGAAAAAAACTATGTTGGAAACGTATATAATTCTGTAAATGAAGCATATAAACAAGCTTTAAAATCGGCTGGAAAAGACGATGTTATTTATGTTGGAGGGAGTACTTTTGTAGTTGCAGAAATTATTTAAAAAAAACTTTAAAAAAGTTTTTGAGAATCCAAAAACTAATCTATATTTGCAATCCCAAACAATAGGGCTTTAGTCAAAAGCGATTAAAGATAAGGTTACCGAAACCTTAAAAAAAATATTTCGGGCGACTAGCTCAGTTGGTTCAGAGCACTTGGTTTACACCCAAGGGGTCAGGGGTTCGAATCCCTTGTCGCCCACCAAAAATAAAAATCCTGATACTTATGTATCGGGATTTTTTGTTTTTATAAAGATTGTATTTAAGTTTTTCTTTTCTCGAAAATAAATAGACAGTAAAGCGAAGTAATACTGCCCATTTAATTTAGGTTTACTTTAGTTTTAAAGAATTTAAAATAGGTAATACTGTTGCTAGATATCTAAAACTCCTGATAAATCTATGCCTTCACATTTATGAAGTAATAAGCTGTCGTTTGTAAGTTTTATAAAATTATTTCCTAAATATTTGAAAGACTTGCAATTACATGTCTTTTCCTTTGTAAAGAGATTTTTACCTATTAGATAGTCATTCTTTTTTTTAATAAAGTAGCAATGTTGTTGTAAAAAGTTTTTGAGAATCCAAAAACAGGTGTATATTTGCAGTCCTGTTAAAAGGGACTCAAGACAAAAGTAGTTTAGAGTATAGGTTACCGAAACCTAACAAAAATATTTCGGGCGACTAGCTCAGTTGGTTCAGAGCACTTGGTTTACACCCAAGGGGTCAGGGGTTCGAATCCCTTGTCGCCCACTTTAAAAGAAATCCTGATACATAAGTGTCAGGATTTTTTGTTTTAAAAAGAACGGAGTTAGAAGCACTTTCTTATATAATATATGCGTTTTTGAATTACAGATTTTTAAGCGCTTGTTACCAATAAAAAAAGCTTCTCTTTTAAGAGAAGCTTTTTGTTTTATGCTTTTATAAATAGATAATACTATTGCATGAGATCTAAAGTTCTTTCTAAAGCCATTCCGCGAGATCCTTTTATTAAAAGTGTTGCGTTTTCTGGTTTTTCAAAACTGTTTTTAAATGCTTCAAAAGAGATGTTTTTATGCAGTTTATTAGAAATTGTTTCCGTGTTAAAGAAATTTGCACCTACTAGATATATTATGTCAAAGTTTAAATCGATAGCCAATTGCGCTATGTTTTCATGTTCTTTTCCGGCTTCCGTTCCTAATTCAAACATATCTCCTAAAATAACAATTTTGTTATCGTCTTTTAAATTAGAAAAATTTGTCAATGCCGCTTGCATGCTTGATGGGTTTGCGTTGTATGCGTCTAGTATTATTTTGTTGTTTCCTAATTCAATGATTTGCGACCTATTATTTTGTGGTATATAATTTTCAATTCCTGTTTTGATGTCTTTTAAAGGGATATCAAAATATTTTGCAATACTAGTTGCGGCACAAAGGTTCGTGAAGTTATATGCACCTATTAGGTTAGAGTTGATGGTATAATCTTCCACTTTTAGTTTTACAAAAGGATTTGCCTCTAAAAGTTCTATCCTGTAGTATGCTGCATTAGTTTGTGAAAATCCGAACTTTTTATTGGAACTGCTTAGTTTTTCAACTTGAATAGCATCATCCGCATTAAAAAAAACATGCTTGTTATTTTTTAGTAAGTAATTATATAATTCTGTTTTGCCTTTAACTACGCCTTCCATACTACCAAAGCCTTCTAAATGTGCTTTGCCAAAGTTTGTAATGTAGCCATAATCAGGCTGTGTAATATTACATAGAAAGTCAATCTCATTTAAATGATTTGCACCCATTTCTACAATACCAATTTCAGTATTGGTGTTCATAGATAATAAGGTTAAAGGAACGCCAATATGGTTGTTTAAATTACCTACTGTGGCTACCGTTTTATATTTTTGAGAAAGTGCTGCGTTTATTAGTTCTTTGGTGGTTGTTTTTCCGTTACTACCTGTTAAAGCAATGATTTTAACTTTTAGGTAATTTCTGTGATAGGTTGCTAATTTTTGTAGTGTTTTTAAAACGTTGTCGACAAGTATGGTTTGCGGATGGATATGATATGTTTCTTCATCAATTATAACAAATTTAGCGCCATTTTCTAGTGCTTGCTTAGCAAAAGTATTCCCATTAAAATTATCGCCTTTTAAAGCGAAAAACATACTGTCTTTTTTTATTTTTCTTGTATCTGTACTTACGGTATTACTTTGTAAGAACAGCTTGTGTAATTGTGCTATTTTCATGTGCTTTGTTTATTCTTTTTTACTGTCACATGCTGTTCGCTACTAATTATTCCCTTAAGCGATAACATTTTTTAACATGCTCGTTTCATAAAATAAATGTATAAAAAAAAGTCCTGACAATTGTCAGGACTTTTTTTATTTTATAAAAGAATTATTAATTCTTAGTTTTTTGTTTTCCTTTAGATTTTGAACCTACACGAGACATTGCACATCTAAATCCAATATAGTCGGTAGCCATATCTTGTGGGAAGTAACGTCTTTGTGCTGGATCTAACCAGTACTCTCTGTCTTTCCAAGAACCACCTTTGTAAACTCTTACTTCATCATTAATTAAAGAAGTACGTTTAGTAGATTGGTCATACTCACGTATCATAGTTCCAGTAGAATCTGTTTCTACATTATGCTTTGGTGAGTTATACATTTTTCTTGTTATTTCTGAGCTTTCATCTTCAGTTCCTTCTTCTTCATCAAAAGAATCTGCATATTGTCTAGAAGAGCGTTTATCACCATCTCTAAAGTTACGGTTATCACTTCTGTCAAAATTCGTTCTTAAGTATGTTTCGTTTTCATCTACACCAACTTGTGCAATTTCACCAGGAAGGTTTCTTGCTACAATTTTTCCGTTAGATAAAGTATCGTATACTATTTCATCAGAAGTAACAATTTTTACTGTTCCATCATCATTAATTGCGTTTTTTGTATAGACATTTCCTCTATAGTAGTTAAAGTCATTAAACTCATCATCTACAATAGGTCTGTAAACATCGGCAACCCATTCTGCAACGTTTCCAGCCATATCATATAAACCGTAATCGTTTGGTGCGAATGACATTACTTGTTTGGTTATATCTGCTCCATCATCACTCCATCCAGCAATACCACCATAATCACCTTTACCTTGTTTAAAGTTAGCCATTTGGTCACCACGAACTTTACGTTTACCAGTACGTGTGTATTGTCCACTCCAAGGGTATTTTTTTCTTCCTCTATATGTGTTATAACTTCTAATATCTGACATTCCTAAAGCAGCATATTCCCATTCTGCTTCTGTTGGTAGTCTGTACATAGGTGAAATTACACCAGTTTCTCTTGTAGCGTATTTGTTAATAGTATCTCCAGTCGCTGTAGTTTGAACACGACGTCTTGATCTTTCTGGATTAATAATACTATCATTTCCACCATATGTTTGGGTTGGCGCATTGATATAAGTGTCTGTATTAAAGTTAGCATCCGCAGTCGCTGTTAATTTAGCATCTCTAGTTAACCAACCAGCTTGTTCTAAATTTAACTCATTATATCTGTCAGATCTCCAGTTAGCAAATTCAACTGCTTGAATCCAGCTAACTCCAACAACAGGATATTCTGCATATGCAGGATGACGCAAGTAATTGTTTGTCATAACCTCGTTATAACCTAAACGGTTTCTCCATACTAATGTATCTGGAGCTGCACCATTATAAATTGCTTTAAAGTTTTCTTCTGATGGAGGATAAGTTGATTTTAACCAATATAAATATTCTGAATACATAAAGTTTGTAACTTCAGATTCATCCATATAAAAAGATTGAATGTGTTGTTGATTAGGTGTGTTGTTCCAATCATGCATTACATCATCTTGTACTTTACCCATGGTAAATGTACCACCTTCAACAAAAACTAATCCAGGAGCAGTTTCCTGTTCTTTAAATTTTTCATTGTATTGGAAACCACCTTCTTTAGAATTGATTTTCCAACCTGTTGCTCTAGATGTATTTTTAGAACTAGATCTTTTACAGCTAACTGCAGTTACAGATACTGCTAAGATTAATAATAATACTACTTTTTTCATGTTCATACTTTTAAAGTAAGCTACTTGTTAATTTAGTGACGCAATATAAGAATTAAAGCCAATACTACAAGATAAATTGTAAAAATTGATTAAAAATAATTGCAGTTCACCCTAGTTATTAAACCTTATAACGATGTTTTTTATAATTTCATCGTTCATTTGTAATGCTAATAACGAACATTTTTATAAAATAGTATTGTACTTTCGATTGGTTTTTTTAAAATTGTTTGATTTTTAATAATAACATACAATTATTCACGTTATTTATGCAATGAAAAAGAAAATACTTATACTCACAATTCTATTGCCGTTTTTAATGTTTGCTCAGCAGCAAACATTTAAAATTACTTGGCAAGACTATAAAACGATAGCCAACGAAAAATTCTCTATAGAGGTTCCTTCCTTTGATACAGAGCATTTTAATTATAGTTTAAAGGATGGTTTACAGTTTGTAGCACAATGGAAAACCTCTAGTCTTATTAATGAGACTTCTGTAACTTTATCTAAGGTAAGTTACGCTAGTATAGCATTAAATGATTTAAAAGGTGTAGATCTTAAAACGATTCCTAATAAGTTAAAATATAGTTTGTCTAATTCTATAGCTAGAGATAAGCGTAATGCTTATTTAATTGTTTCTCCTATAATTAAGGAAAACGGGGTATATAAAAAAATAACATCGTTTACTGTAAATTATAAGAATAGTAATGGTTCTAGATTTTCTAATGCTTCAAAAGTAGCAATTACAAATTCTGTTTTGAGTTCTGGGGAATGGTACCGATTTTATGTAGATACTACTGGGGTATTTAAAATTTCAAAAAACTTTTTAAGTTCTTTAGGTGTTAATGTGAATAGTGTTGACCCTAGAAACATTAAATTATTTGGTAATGGAGGAGAAATGATACATTATTCTAATGCTGCCGAACAGCATTTTGACATTAAAGAAAACGCCATACGGGTTGTAGGTGAAAATGATGGAACATTTAATAATGAAGATTATATTTTGTTTTATGCAAGAGGGCCAAGGGGATATGATGATGAAAGTAAAACCAACCTAAACTTATATACAGATAAAACATACTTTTATATAAACATAAGTAATGGCCAAGGTAAAAGGGTGCAACCTTTTATTCAACCTACAGGTATTGTTGATTTAGAAATTAATCAATTTCAAGATTATCAATTTCATGAAGTAGATGAGCATAATCTAGGAAATGTAGGAAGAAGATGGTTTGGTGATAAATTTGATATTGAAAGCAGTAAAACATTCACTTTTAGTTTTCCGGATTTAGTTTCCAGTGTGCCAGCAGTACTTAAAGTACTAGTTGCTTCAGATGCTGAATCGGCTTCAAGCATGCAAATAGATGTAAATGGGAATGCCGTAACAAACTTAAATATAGCGGAAGTTGGAAGTCCGAATCTTGCTGTTGAAGCGGACTTTAATGGAAATATAAATCTTAATTCTTCAGAAATTTCTGTTAATCTAAATTATGATAACGGTGGTATCCCAAGCTCTAATGCGTATTTAGATTATATTTCAATAGAGGCAACTCGTGCATTAAATTTTTCTGGTAATCAATTTGTTTTCAAAAATAATGAAGTGGTTCAAACTTCAGGAATTGGAAGGTATACATTAACTAATGCTACAAATGTTTCCGAAGTTTGGGACATTACAGACAGGTATAACATTACTACAGTCGTTAATACAGATGCAAGTGCAAGTTTAAGTTTTACATCGACCTTAGGTAGTTTCAAACAGTATGCTGTTGTAACTAATGCAGATGTATATCAGCCAAAAAAAGATGCTAGTACTTCAGTAACAAATCAAGATTTAAAAGGAACCATCTTTTTAAATAATCAAGGAGATTTTCAAGATATAGATTATTTAATTGTAACACCTAGTTACCTTTTAACCCAAGCGGAAAGACTTGCCGATATAAACAGACAACAATATGGTTTAAATGTAAAAGTAGAAACATTAGATAATATATATAAGGAGTTTAGTACTGGCAATCAAGACATAGGTGCTATTAGGAATTTTGTCAAGTATATTTACGATAATGCAAGTACACCAGAAAATAAAATAAAATATTTATGCCTTTTTGGTGATGGATCTATAGATTATAAAGATAGATTCCCAAACAATACGAATGTTGTTCCTTCTTGGCACGCAATAGAAAGTTTTAATTTAACAAACTCTTTTGTTTCTGATGACTTTTATGGAATGATGGATGAAAATGAAGGAACCATGGAACCTTCAGAAAAACTAGATATAGCTGTTGGTAGAATTCTAGTAAACTCATCGCAACAAGCAAAACAGGTTGTAGATAAAATTATATCCTATCACAATGAAGCAAGTTATGGTAGCTGGAGAAATAATTTTGTAGTGGTGTCTGATGATGTAGACGAATCCTGGGAAAGAGTACTTCAAGAAACCACCGATGAATTAGCGAATACGATAGCTGAAAAGAAGCCGTTTTTAAATCCAATAAAAATACATTCTGATGCTTATTTACAGGAAGCTTCAGCAGGTGGAAATCGTTATCCTAAGGTAAATGAGGCACTAATTAGTGCTATAGAAAATGGTGCACTAGTAGTTAATTACTTTGGTCATGGAGGTGAAGATGGACTTGCGCATGAACATATTTTCGAAAAGCCAGATGCACAAGATTTAAATAATGTTTGTAGGTTAAATTGTTTCGTTACGGTAACCTGTGAATATACTAGGTTTGATAACCCGTTCAGACCAACAGCTGGAGAATATACTTTTTGGAATCCAACAGGAGGTGCGACAGCTTTAGTAACTACAACAAGACAAATTTTTGTAAGTGTAGGTATCACTTTTAATGAAGTTTTAGGAGAATATATGTTTTCTTATAATGATACAGATGATTATGAAGATGATGAATATCCTTCCATTGCCGAAGCGCTTAGATTAACAAAAAACGATCCTTCAATTTCTAATATATCACAAAGAAGATTAGTGTTTTTTATTGGAGATCCAGCAATGAAATTAACCTTTGCTAAACCTAATATAAGACTAACTAAAATTAATGATGTACTTATAGAAGACGAAACAGATACTTTGGAAGCTTTAGGACATGTAAAATTATCAGGGGAGGTAACCGATGTCGCAGGTAATGTACTAACAAACTATAACGGCATTTTATCGACAACTATTTATGATAAAGAAATAGAAAGAAGAACTCTAGGAAATGATAGAACGAGTGATGGAGGTCAACTAATTTATTTGGATTTTAAAACACTTGGTGAAATCATTTTTAGAGGACAAGCGTCAATTACCAATGGATTGTTTGAGTTCGACTTTGTAGTGCCTAAAGATATTGGTATTCCGGTAGGTTTTGGTAAAGCGAGTTTTTATGCGAAATCCGAAATTCCATTTCTTCAAGACCAAACAGGAGCAAGTGTAGGAACTATTAAAATAGGAGGAATCAATGCGGATGCACCAGAAGATAATACGGGGCCTTTAGTTATACTTTATATGAATGACGAAAGTTTTGTTTCTGGTGGTATAACCAATGAATCTCCTTCGTTATTAGTAAAATTAGAAGACGAAAACGGAATTAATACTGCCAGCGGTATTGGTCATGATATTGTTGCAATTATAGATGGAGACGAAACAAACCCTTTTGTATTAAATGATTATTATCAAACAGAAGTGGATGATTATACTAAAGGATTAGTAAATTACCCTTTTAGAGAGTTAGAACCAGGTTTACATACCTTAACACTTAAAGCTTGGGATGTTTATAATAACTCATCTACACAAGAAATTCAATTTGTGGTGTATGATGAAGATGAAAAACTAGTAATTAAAAATGTATTAAATTACCCAAATCCTTTTGTAAATTATACAGAGTTTTGGTTTAATCACAATAGTTCAGAGCCTTTAGACGTTTTAGTACAGATATTCACTGTTTCGGGGAAGTTAGTAAGAACATTAAACGGACAAACCAATACATCCGAATGTTGTGGTAAAGGAGCATCTGCTTTATCTAGAGATATTGTTTGGGATGGACGAGACGATTTTGGAGACAAAATAGGTAAAGGAGTCTATGTGTACAAACTAACCGTGCGCTCAAATACCCTAAATAAAAAGGTCGAAAAAATAGAGAAACTTGTAATACTATAATATTAATTTATATTTGTTAAATAAAAGATACCAAATGAAGAAGTCAATTTTAACTATAGCATGCTTATTATTAATTGCTAAAATAAATGCCCAAACTACTGTAATTGCAGATTCTAACGATTCTAGGGTGATAACAACAGGGATGCCATTTTTGCTTATAGCAGCAGATGCACGTGCAGCAGGAATGGGGGATATGGGTGTTGCAACATCTGTAGATACGTATTCTCAACAATGGAATTCGTCTAAATACGCATTTGCTACAGATGCACAAGGAGTAGGTGTAAGTTATACGCCATATTTAAGTCAGTTAGTGAATGATATTTTCTTAGGAAACTTAACCTATTATAATAAATTAAATGAGAGAAGTGCCTTTTCTGCAAGTTTAAGATATTTCTCTTTAGGTGAAATTGAATTCGTTGAAACAGAAGAGTCTATTCCTTATATTGAAAAACCTTATGAATTATCTGTTGATGCAGCTTATGCATTAAAATTAAGCGAGCAATTTTCCATGTCTGTTGGGATGAGATATATTCGTTCCGATTTGAGATTAACTAACTATGATGCAGATGCAGAAGCAGCAAGTACCTTTGGTGTAGACATTTCAGGATATTACCAAAGTGAAGAAGAAGCATATGATAGCTTTAACGGTAGAACGCGTTTAGGCTTTGCCATTCAAAATATTGGTCCAAGATTTAAATACTCAGAAGCTGGCGTAGAAAACTTTCAACCAACAACCTTACGTTTAGGGGGAGGTTTCGATTTTATATTAGACGATTACAATAAAGTTTCCGTAACAGGAGAGGTTACTAAATTATTAGTGCCAACGCCTCCAGTAACAGGAAAAGAATATAACTATGTAGATGATAATGGAAATGGGCAATATGACGATGGAGAAGAAACAACGGAAACAAATCCTGGAACTTCTGTTATTATTGATGGTAAAGATCCAGATGTAAGCTTTATTTCTGGTATGTTTCAATCTTTTGGAGATGCTCCAGGAGGTTTTAGTGAAGAGATTAAAGAATTTACATATGCCATTGGTGCAGAATATTCTTATCAAGACTCCTTTGCTTTTAGAGCAGGATATTTTAACGAGGCTGAAGAAAAAGGAGCAAGAAAGTATTTTGCTCTAGGTGCAGGGTTTAAATTTAGTTCCGTAACTGTAGATTTATCGTATTTATTCGGTGCATCTAAAGTGCCAAGTCCTTTAGAAAATACATTGCGTTTTTCTCTAGCTTTTAATCTTGGCGCAGATACGTATACAGAATATTAATATTAATTATAGAAATACCATTAAAACTATTGCCAAAAGCAATAGTTTTTTTGTCTAATAACAAATGAGTTTTAAAAGGATTGATAATAAACTTGATTTATATTTCTCTTTAAATAAATTAGAAATTGAAGAAATGTAGGCAGCATAGCTTTATTTTAAAATATAATTTAAAGGAAGTAGAAGCCATTTTAATCGATTATTTTAAAATTCTTTTGGTATAATACAGTTTCATATCTTTAAACCATATAAATAGCAAGACTAAAAGCGTAATCCTAGTAGAAAAGATTATTTGGTATTGTCTTTATATATTAAAAAGAATAAAAATAGACAGATGAAAGAAATAAAAATAGAATCTACCCTAACTGTTTTTGATGATTTTAATGAATTACCAAAAAACATTGCTTCGTTAATGGAGCAAGCAATGGAAGCTAGATTAAATGCTTATGCACCTTATTCTCAATTTCTTGTTGGTGCTGCAATAGCATTAGAAAATGGAGAGGTAGTAACAGGAAGTAATCAAGAAAATGCATCGTATCCATCTGGATTATGTGCCGAGCGTACCGCTATTTATTACGCAGGAGCAAAATATCCTGGCGTTGCCATGAAAACAATGGCAATAGTAGCAGGGTCTTTAAAAAATAAAACTACAGAGCCAATTCCACCTTGTGGAGCATGCAGACAAGCCATTGCAGAATACGAAGTAAAACAAGAGGATTCCATAGAACTTTATTTTATGGGAGAAACAGGAAAAGTAGTAAAATCTAATTCCCTTGCTAATTTGTTACCTTTAGTATTTGATAAATCGGTTCTATAGACCTTTCGAAATCGATTTCGAAAAACTTTACGATTTTCAGCCTTTTTTATTCCTAACTAAAGTATTACTTTTGTTAGTGCAACTTATTTTTGAAAATTTATTTTTATAAATATTTCAATATAGGAAAGCAGCAAATGCCAATTCAATTTTGGTAAAAAAAACAATTTTTATAATTTCTTTAAAGTAGCACTACCAATGCAAAAAATCACCAAAGAAGTATACCTTAAATGGTATGAAGATATGTTATTCTGGCGAAAGTTTGAAGACAAACTAGCAGCAGTATACATTCAACAAAAAGTAAGAGGTTTTCTTCACCTTTATAATGGTCAAGAAGCAGTATTAGCAGGAGCTTTACATGCAATGGATCTTTCTAAAGATAAAATGATTACTGCATATAGAAATCACGTGCAACCTATTGGAATGGGTGTAGACCCAAAACGCATAATGGCAGAGCTTTATGGTAAAGCAACAGGGACTTCTCAAGGTCTTGGTGGATCCATGCATATCTTTTCTAAAGAAAAAGGTTTTTATGGTGGTCATGGTATTGTTGGTGGTCAAATACCTTTAGGAGCAGGAATGGCTTTTGGAGATAAATACCACGAAACTGGCGCTGTAACTATTTGTTGTTTTGGTGATGGAGCTGCTAGACAAGGTTCTTTACACGAAACATTTAACATGGCAATGCTATGGAAATTACCAGTAGTTTTTGTTTGTGAAAACAATGGGTACGCTATGGGGACTTCTGTAGAACGTACAGCTAACCATACCGATATCTGGAAACTAGGATTAGGTTATGAAATGCCTTGCGGACCAGTAGATGGTATGAACCCAATAAAAGTTGCCGAAGCTTTTGACGAAGCCCTAGAACGTGCTCGTCGTGGTGACGGACCAACATTTTTAGAATTAAAAACATATCGTTATAGAGGACACTCTATGAGTGATGCACAACATTACAGAACAAAAGACGAAGTAGAAGAATACAAAAAAATAGATCCTATTACGCAAGTAAAAGAAGTTATTTTAGAAAAAGAGTACGCTACAGAAGACGACATTGCAGCTATTGCTAAGCGAGTAAAAACATTAGTAAATGAATGTGAGAAATTTGCAGAAGAATCTCCATATCCAGACAAAAGCGTAATGTACGATGTCGTTTACGAACAAGAAGATTATCCATTTATACAACATAAATTATAAGCTATGGCAGAAATAATAAATATGCCTCGACTGAGTGACACGATGGAAGAAGGTACCGTTGCAACGTGGCTTAAAAAAGTAGGAGATAAAATTGAAGAAGGAGATATTCTAGCTGAAATTGAAACGGACAAAGCTACTATGGAGTTTGAGTCTTTTCACGAAGGTGTTTTATTGTACATTGGAGTTCAAGAAGGCGAAACTACTAAAGTAGACGAGCTTTTAGCAATTATTGGTGAAGAAGGAGAAGATATTTCTGGAATAATTTCAGGTGCAAAAACCGAAGAGAAAGTAGAAGAAGAACCTGCAACAGAAACAAAAACAGAATCGGCAACAGATGTTGCAATTCCTGAAGGTGTAACAGTAGTTACTATGCCAAGATTAAGTGACACGATGGAAGAAGGTACTGTTGCTACTTGGTTGAAAAAAGTTGGTGATGTTGTTGAAGAAGGAGATATTCTTGCCGAAATTGAAACAGACAAAGCAACCATGGAGTTTGAGTCTTTTCAATCAGGAACTTTATTATATATAGGTTTAAACGAAGGAGATTCTGCTAAAGTAGATTCACTTTTAGCTATAATTGGCCCTAAAGGAACCGATGTTTCTGAAATTGCCAAAAACTTTAATGCACCAGGTACTTCAGATAAAAAAGAAGAAGCGCCTAAACCTTCGGAAACTAAAAAAGAAGCTCCTAAAAAGGAAGCATCGAAACCAATTCAGACTTCAAACGCTAATTTAAATGCTAATGGACGCGTATTCGTTTCTCCGCTAGCCAAGAAAATGGCAGATGAAAAAGGAATAAACTTATCACAAGTACAAGGCTCTGGGGAAAAGGGAAGAATTGTAAAACGCGATATAGAAAACTTTACACCTGCAGCAGCTACTACTTCGGTTGGTAAATTTGTACCAACAGGACAAGAAGATTTTGATACTATACCAAATTCAAACATGCGTAAAGCAATTGCTAAAAACTTGGCGAAGTCTAAGTTTACAGCGCCACATTACTATTTAAATGTGGAGTTTGATATGGAAAATGCAATGGCATTTAGAAAGCAATACAATTCTATTCCAGATACAAAAATATCGTATAACGATATGATTGTTAAAGCATGTGCTTTAGCATTAAAACAGCATCCGCAAGTAAACTCACAGTGGTTTGATGATAGAATGCAATTAAATAACCATGTACATATTGGTGTTGCAGTTGCTGTACCAGATGGTTTATTAGTTCCTGTCGTAAAATTTGCTAATGAGCAAAGCTTAACACAAATTGGTGCAGCCGTAAGAGAATATGCTGGTAAAGCAAGAAATAAAAAACTGGCTTTAGATGAAATGGAAGGAAGTACTTTTACAATTTCTAACTTAGGAATGTTTGGTATAGAAAGTTTTACATCTATTATTAATCAACCTAATTCTGCAATTCTTTCTGTTGGAAATATTGTTGAAAAACCAGTAGTTAAAGAAGGACAAATAGTTGTTGGTAATACCATGAAATTAACACTTGCTTGTGACCATAGAACAGTAGATGGAGCAACTGGTGCACAGTTTTTACAAACTTTAAAAGAGTATATTGAAAATCCTGTAACGATGTTAGTTTAAAACATAGTTTGCATTTCATAACATGTGATTCTGAGTACAATCGAAGAATCTCAATAAAACAAAAGCCTAATTCATTTATTTGAGTTAGGTTTTTTATCTTTAAACTCTAAATATTGTTAACTAAACGAAATACCCATTTTCAAGGGAATAACTATGAGAAAAATACTAGCATTACTAATTTTAGTTTCCATTTTAAGTTGTGGATCTTCAAAAGTAGTTACCAATACAGAATCTACTTCAGAAAGTGCAATGCTATCCCATAATGTAAAACCTATAGAAGCATCCATTTCTTTGGAGTCCATTCAAAAAAGTATGGAGTATTTGGCTTCCGATGAACTAGAAGGAAGAGCAACAGGAAGTGTTGGTATTGAAAAAGCTGCTTTGTTTATAGAAACGTTCTTAAAAGATAATAATATCAAACCTTACTTTGAAACTTATAGAGATGATTTTGAAATCGTAAAAAAAGAAAGTAAAGATGGCGTAACCAATAATGAAACTATAAAAGGATTTAATATTGTTGGAGTAGTTGAAGGTAATGACCCAAAATTAAAAAACGAATATATTATTTTAGGTGGCCATTATGACCATATTGGTTTTGCTAAAGAAGTAGATGGAGATATTATTGCTAACGGAGCAAATGACGATGCATCAGGAACCATAGCGGCAATGGAACTTGCTGCTTATTTTGCTAAAACAAAAACTAATAAACGCAGTATTTTAGTGACACTTTATTCTGCGGAAGAAATGGGGTTAAAAGGTTCTGCGCATTTAGCAAAAAGACTTAAGGAAGCGGGATTAAATGCCTATACCATGATTAATTTTGAAATGATTGGCGTTCCAAGAACAGCAGATAATGTGATGGCATATATGAGTGGCTTTGAACGCTCTAATTTTGCCGAAACTTTAAATCGATATGCGGGTGAAGAAATCATTGGGTTTTTCCCGAAAGCTAAGGAGTTTAATTTATTTATGAGATCGGATAATTTTCCATTTTATAATGAATTGAATATTCCTGCACATGCTATTTCAACATTCGATTTTACAAACTTTGAATATTATCATCATGTAGATGATGAGGCTAGCGAAATGGATTATGAGCACATGTCTAGTTTTATGAATAAAATGATTCCTGCACTAAAAGGAATGATGAATGCACCAACTAAAGAAGTTAAACTGAAAGATGAGTAAAAACATAATAATTACAGGAACAAGTAGAGGGATTGGGTTCGAATTAGTACACCTTTTTGCAAATGAAGGACATAATGTATTGGCGTTATCGCGAAATGCACAACCCGTAAATAATTTACATTTTGAAAATATTACTTCCATGTCTTTTGATTTAGGAAAAACGGAAGACTATAAAAAAGTAGCGGCATTTATTGAAACCGAATGGAAGCAAGTAGATGTTTTGATTAATAATGCCGGAACCTTATTAAATCAGCCTTTTGCCGAAACGACAATGGAAGATTTTGAAAACGTTTATAGAACCAACGTTTTTGGTGTTGCAGAAATGACTAGAACTGTTTTACCATTTATGAAACAAGAAAGTCATGTGGTAACTATTAGTTCTATGGGAGGCGTTCAAGGGAGTATGAAATTTCCTGGACTTGCAGCATATAGCTCTAGTAAAGGAGCAGTGATTACCTTAACAGAACTGCTTGCCGAAGAATATAAAGAAACAGGTCCGCAATTTAATGTATTGGCTTTAGGGGCTGTTCAAACCGAAATGTTAAAAGAAGCTTTTCCAGATTATCAAGCACCAACAACAGCTGCACAAATGGCAGCATATATTCACGACTTTGCGCTTACAGGCAATAAATTATATAATGGAAAAATGCTACAGGTTTCCAATTCTACACCTTAATTTATAGGGGCAAGGAAAAGATATTACAGATAATTTATTTATTCTATGATTTCGTAGTCAATACTTAGTTTACGTAAAGATCGTAAAGCCGAACCAGAGTTTTTATCGTGTACCTCAATATCTACAGCAT
Organism: Lacinutrix sp. WUR7; assembly: GCF_016864015.1. Lineage (NCBI taxonomy): Bacteria > Pseudomonadati > Bacteroidota > Flavobacteriia > Flavobacteriales > Flavobacteriaceae > Lacinutrix > Lacinutrix sp. WUR7. The sequence goes on from NZ_CP045067.1 coordinate 2,212,874, forward strand.
CACCTTCTAGAAGTATGTCTGTTAGTTCATTTGCTAAAGATTCACTTATGCTAGAAGAAACTTCTGCTATACATTTGGCTATCGCTCTTTTATCTGGTCGCTGTGCATCACAAGACAATAAGTTTAATTTCATAATTATAATTTATTAAGATAAAACCAGAGTTGGCGTTAGACTTTTGTTGAACTGATAAAATAAAATGTGAAAATTTATTTTAGTTACTTATATCAGAAGTTAAACGAAGTTAGCTGATTTTTGTTAGAAAGCCAAGCTTTATTCTTACTGCAAACTACGTAAACCTTCATAAACAACAATGCTTACTGCATTTGCTAAGTTTAAACTTCTTACATGTTCACTGTATAAAGGAATTTTAAATAACTTGTCTTTATTGTTTTCTGTAATAGCTTTAGGTAATCCAGCAGACTCTTTTCCAAAGACTAAAAACATATTATCTTGAAATGCAATATCCCAATGGTTCTGTATTCCGTGACTAGATAAAAATACCATTTCCGCATCTTTATTTTTAGAAAGAAAATCTTCTATATTATCGTAGTAATGTAAGTTGAGGTGTTGCCAATAATCTAATCCGGCACGTTTTAAACGCGCATCTGTGATTTCGAAACCAAAAGGCTTTACTAAGTGTAAATTGGATCCAGAAGCTAATGCTAATCGACCAATATTTCCGGTATTGTTTGGTATTTCTGGTTCTATGAGTACGATGTTAAGCGGCATTTTTTGAAAGAAGTTTTAAAATAATTAATCGAATAAGCAATATAAAAGGGAAGCCGTGTAAAATCACATCAAACCAATCCATAAGCTGCATACCTTCAGCTCCTCCAATAATCCATTTTAATTTCCCAAGGATATGTGGTTCTGGTACAAAAGGAGCTAAACCTAATGTTAAACAAAGTACAGCTATTACTTTCCAATCGTTTAGTAATTTCATAATTTTCTTATTTAAGAGACATTCTCATTTCTACCATATTTTTAATGAAACCACTTTTTTCATAGGCTCTAATTGCTGGTGCATTATCGTGATATACGTCTAATCTCGCTTCATAAACGCCATTGGTTTTTGCCCAAGTTTTTAAAGCTTCTGTAATGGTTTGAATGACACCTTGACCTCTATAATTTGGATGTACATACATAAAGCCTAAATACACATGTTGTTCGTGTGTGTGATATGGTTTAGAATCCATGATTTTTGCATATCCCGAGCCAATAACAACATTGTTATGCGCTGCGACATGTACTTCTACTGTTTTCGAAAGGATTAATTCTTTCAGATCATAATAGCTAATCGGATCTGGTTTTAATGTAACATCAAAAGGTCGTTCTGCTAAAACAATACCTTGCTCAAATTCTAATAGCGTAGGTAAATCTTCTAATGTAGCCGATCTATAGGTAATGTTGTCCATTGGATTTTCTATTTGTTTAGTATGTTTTTCACAAAACTATCAATTTCATTAACTCCTTTATTAGTGAGGTGTTTTATAAATGCAGAACCAATAATCGCACCTTTTGCATGCGAAGTTGCTTGTGTAAAGGTTTCATTATTTGAAATTCCAAAACCAATAATTTGCGGATTATTAAGTTTCATATCTGCAATACGTTTAAAGTAACTCGTTTGTTCTTCTCCAAAACCAGAGCTGCTTCCTGTTACACTTGCACTACTTACCATATAAATAAAACCATTGGAAATAGAATCTATAAAGTTAATACGTTCTACAGAAGTTTGTGGTGTTATTAAAAACACATTTATTAATCCGTATTTTTCAAAAATAGCTTTGTAGTCGTCGTTATATACATCGACCGGTAAATCCGGAATTATTAATCCGTCGATACCAACTTCTTGACATTTTTTACAGAAAGCCTCTACACCATATTGCAACATTGGGTTGAAGTATCCCATAATAATTAACGGAATAGAAACGGTTTTACGGATATCTTTTAACTGATTAAAAAGTACTTCGGTAGTCATGCCGTTTTTTAAAGCTTGTGTAGAACTCGCTTGAATAGTTGGTCCGTCTGCTAAAGGATCACTAAATGGTAATCCTATTTCTACCATGTCTACACCACTTTTTTCTAAGTTTTGTAGGATAGTTGCTGTATCTTCTAAACTAGGATAACCTGCTGTGAAGTATATAGAAAGTAATTTCTTGTCTTCTTGTAATTTCTGATTGATTCTGTTCATTGAATGATATTTTTTTTCATTTCCGCGAAGGCGGAAATCTTTTAAATATTTGTTTATACTAAATCGGATAAGTCGTTCCAATCTGGATTCATATCATTTATCAAATTTTCTTTCCATTCCCGATTCCATTTCTTTATTTGTCTTTCTCTTTTAATAGAATTGTTTACATATTTAGTAGTTTCAAAATAGACAAGTTTATCTACGTTGTATCTTCCTGTAAAAGTTTTTAAACTATTGTTTTTATGCTGATTCAGTCTTATCTTTAATTGCTTAGATCGACCAACATATAAAACCGTATGGTTTTTATTAGTTAATATGTATACGTAATGTAAATCCATTTATAATTAATGAGATTTCCGCCTTCGCGGAAATGAAAAACTAAAACTTAAAATAATCGATGTAATTCTGTAAATCCTTATCTCCACGACCAGATAAACTCAGCACCACAATATCTTCTGGTTGAAACTTTTTCTGCTCGAAAACAGCAAGTGCGTGCGAGCTTTCAATAGCAGGAATGATACCTTCTAACTTACATAATTGCAATCCGGCCTTCATCGCTTGATCGTCTGTAATCGCAATAAATTCTGCGCGACCAGTTTTATATAAATGGGCATGCATTGGTCCGACACCAGGATAATCTAATCCTGCTGAAATGGAATATGGCTCTGTTATTTGTCCGTCGTTGGTTTGCATCAACAAGGTCTTACTACCATGTATAACACCTTCCTTTCCTAATACCGAAGTTGCAGCACTTTCGCCAGAATCTACACCTAAACCGGCAGCTTCTACAGCTATTAGTTTGACGTCTGTGTCTTGTAAAAAGTGATAATATGCACCAGCGGCATTACTTCCGCCACCAACACAAGCGACTACATAATCGGGTTGTGTTTTGCCTTCGTGTTCTTGTAATTGCCATTTAATTTCCTCGGAAACTACAGATTGAAAACGAGCTACCATGTCTGGATATGGATGCGGACCAACAACACTTCCAATAATATAATGTGTGTCTACCGGATTGTTAATCCAATCGCGAATAGCTTCGTTAGTTGCATCTTTAAGGGTTCTACTTCCTGATAATGCAGGAATAACCGTTGCGCCTAACATTTTCATTCTAGCAACGTTTGGTGCTTGTCTTGCAATGTCAATTTCTCCCATATACACAATACACTCTAAGCCCATTAATGCACAAACTGTTGCTGTGGCAACACCATGTTGTCCTGCTCCGGTTTCGGCAATAATACGATGCTTGCCCAAACGTTGTGCCATTAGAATTTGCCCGATGGTATTGTTGATTTTATGCGCTCCGGTATGGTTTAAATCTTCGCGCTTTAGATACACTTTCGTGTTGTATTTCTCAGAAAGACGTTTTGCAAAATAGAGCGGAGAAGGTCTACCAACATAATCTTTTAAAAGTTGGTCAAACTCTTTTATAAAGTCGGGTTCTGCCATCACTTTTAAATAGTTTTGACGTAACTCTTCTACATTAGGATACAGCATTTCTGGAATGTATGCACCACCAAATTCGCCGTAGTATCCTTTTTCGTTAATATTATAATTCATGGTTTTTCAATATTCTATTCCTAACGGATATAGTTGTTAATAGCCAATTGGTGTTTAAATTCTTTTAGTTTACTAAGATCTTTTACACCTGGTAATTTTTCAAATTTGCTGTTTAAATCGAGAGTACAACATAAATCGGATTCTGGACGCTTTAAGAATAATAGTAAAGGTTCTATTTCTTCAGGCCCAATTCCGCCACTCAAGAAGTATGGTTTTTTAGAAGGGTATTTTTTAAATACATTCCAGTTAAACGGATATCCATTTCCTCCTGGTTCTTTGCCTTTGGTATCGAAAAGGAAATATTTACAAACATCTTCATAAGGTTCTAAAACGCTAAAATCGAATTGATTCTTTACCGAAAATACTTTTATAACGAATACATCATATTCCTTTAACTGTTCGCAAAATTCTGGAGATTCATCGCCGTGTAATTGTACACCTTGTAAATCATATTGTTCAATTTTTTCTACAATATAGTTGAGCGATGCATTTACAAAAACTCCAATTTTCTCAATGCTTTCTGGTAATTCAGGAATTTCGGTATTTAGGTATCGAGGTGATTTTTCATAAAATATAAAACCTAGATAGTCTGGTTGTATTTCTGCAACATCTAAAATGTTGTTTTCGGATTTCATTCCGCATATTTTTAGTTTCATTTTATTCTCGCGAAAGCGGGAATCTCACCACGCTTCTTAATTAATTTGATTATTACTTTTTTTAATATATTTTTTGTCTTGGACAAATGGTATCATTTCTTGATACATTTTGGCTTCTTGATACAATTCCGATAAAAACCTAAATCACTCGAAGAGACATTACTTTAATTCTTCAATAAATTGTTTTGCGCTTTCGCCAGCGTTTTCTGTTTTCATAAAGTTTTCTCCAATTAAGAATCCTTTATAGCCATAAGGTTGTAACTCTTTGATGGCTGCTACAGAGCTAATTCCGCTTTCAGATACTTTTACAAAATCGTTAGGTATTAATGCACTTAGTTTTTTACTAGTTTCTAAGCTGACTTCAAACGTTTTTAAATTTCTATTATTAACACCTAACATATCTAGGCTAGGCATAATAGATTTGTGTAATTCCTCTTCATTGTGAACCTCTAAAAGCACGTCTAAAGATACGCTTTTTGCAAATTCTGAAAACTGCTTAATTTCTTCTCTGGTGAGAATGGCTGCTATTAATAAAATTACATCTGCGCCATACGCTTTAGCTTCCAGAATTTGATAGGTGTCTATGATGAATTCTTTACGAAGCAAAGGTAAATTACAACTTGCTCTTGCGGTAAGTAAATCGTCTAAAGAACCTCCAAAGTATTTACCATCGGTTAAAACAGACATGCCGCAAACTCCTGCATCTTCATATCCTTGTGCAACATCAAAAACGTTTAAATCGTGATTGATGACTTGTTTGGATGGCGAACGACGCTTGTGTTCTGCTATAATTCCGGTAGTGCTATTTCTTAAGTTTTTTGCTAAGGAAATGGTTTGTCTTTCAAACAAAATAGATTGCTCTAATTGTTTGGTAGGAATTAGTTGCTTGCGAAGGTTAACTTCGATGCGTTTATCTTTTACTATTTTGGTTAATATATCCATATTTTTTTCCCATAAAAATGGGAATTTATTTTATTATACTGTATTTCGTCAGTTCGAGTGATTTCGATTTTTTTTATCGAAATTGTATCGAGAACATATTATCTTCTCGATACAATTTGTTCGTACCTCTCAAATTACTCGAAGTGACATTTAAACTTACCTATTTACTCAATGCAACCAATGCATCCAAACTCGCTTTTGCTTTTCCGCTTAGTAGTGATTCTTTTGCTAGTTCAAATCCGGTTTGATGATCTATTTGTTTTACCGTCGCAATTGCTAATCCAGCATTGGCGCAAACCACATTATTTTGTGCTTCGGTTCCTTTTCCTTTTATAACATTTAAAAATATTTTTGCAGAAGACTTTACGGTATCGCCACCAAAAATATCACTTTGACTAATTTGTATTACGTTTAAGTCTTTTGGCGTTAACATGCTTTCTGAGGTTTTGGAAATAATTTTAGTATTCCCAGTTAATGAAATCTCATCATAGCCATCTAATGCATGTACAATGTTATAATTGGTGTCTGTTTCCTGATATAAATAGCCGTAAATACGTTGTAATTCTAAATTGAAAACACCAACTAATTGGTTTTTAGGAAACGAAGGATTTACCATTGGTCCTAACATATTAAAAAAGGTTTTCACGCCTAGTTCTTTACGGATTGGTGCCACATTTTTCATGGCAGGATGGAATAATGGTGCATGTAAAACACATATTCCTGCTGTTTCAATAGAATGTTTTAAAAAATCTTCTTGGTTTGAGAATTTTATACCTAAAGCTTCCATTACGTTTGAAGATCCTGAAGCCGAAGATACACCGTAATTACCATGTTTAGCAACATGTACGCCAGCTCCAGCAGTTACAAAGGATGCTAGTGTAGAAATGTTGAAGGTGTTTTTTCCGTCTCCACCAGTTCCGCATAAATCAATGGCATTATAATCGGATAAGTTTACAGGAATACACAACTCAAGTAATGCATCTCTAAATCCTTTTAATTCTTCGGTGGTAATGCTTCGCATCATGTACACCGTTAAGAAAGATGCAATCTGACTTTGGTTATAATCGCCTTTTGATATATTTACTAAAACCTGTTTCGCCTCTTCTGTAGAGATGTTTTCGTGGTTTATTAGTCTGTTTAATATTTGTTTCATTGATAAATTTTTATTTATCATTTCCGCGAAAGCGGAAATCTTTTAAATGGATCTTTTGTTATTTTTTTTTCGTCCGTTCGAGTGATTTCAGTTTTTCATTGCAATGGTATAGAGAACTAATAAAGCTTCTCGATACTATTTTTTCATGCTTCAAAAATCACTCGAAGTGACACCTTATCTTCCTTTTTATATTCAAGATTCATTGGAGTAAGTACTGCTTACTGCAACTGCATACTGAACACTAGTTTTTAACCCAATTCTCTAATATCTGTTTTCCGTTAGGTGTTAAAACCGATTCTGGATGGTATTGTACACCGCGAACATCATAAAATTTATGACGTAGCGACATTATTTGTCCGTTTTCATCTAAAGAAGTCGCTTCTAATTCTTCAGGTAAATTAGGATCTACAACCCAAGAATGGTATCTACCAACGGGGAATGTTTTTTCTAATCCTTCAAATAAAGATTCGTCATCCACGGTTACTTTTATATTGGTAGCAACGCCGTGGTACACTTCTTCTAGGTTAATTATTTTTCCTCCAAAAACTTCTCCAATAGCTTGTTGTCCTAAACAAACACCTAAAATGCTTTTTGTTGGTGCGTATGTTTTTATGATCTGTTTTAATAAACCTGCTTCCTCTGGAACTCCTGGACCTGGAGAAAGTACAATTTTATCAAAAGCATCTACTTCCTCTAAAGTCAGTTTGTCGTTTCTTTTTACGGTTACTTCACAATTTAAATCTTCTAAATAGTGCACTAAATTGTAGGTGAAGCTGTCGTAGTTGTCTATTACTAATACTTTTGTTTTCATCGGTCAATTTTTTCTGCTATTTCTATAGCTTTTGTTAATGCACCTAATTTGTTATATACTTCTTGTAATTCGTTTTCTGGACTGGATTTGGAAACAATTCCGGCACCAGCTTGCCAATGTAATTGATGGTCTTTACTTAAAAAGGTTCGAATCATAATGGCATGATTAAAGTTACCTTCAAAATCCATAAAACCAATAGCTCCTCCATAAAAAGAACGACTCGTTTTTTCGTATTTTTCAATAAGTTGCATGGCTTTATGTTTTGGTGCGCCGCTTAAAGTTCCTGCAGGAAACGTATCTGCAACCACTTGCATGGTAGAAACATTTTTGTGTTTTTCGCCAATCACCTTACTAACTAAATGAATGACATGGGAGAAAAATTGAACCTCTCTGTAGGTTTCTACTTTTACTTGGCTTCCGTTTCTGCTTAAATCGTTTCTAGCTAAATCCACTAGCATCACGTGTTCTGCATTTTCTTTATCGTCAACGGCAAGTTGTTTTGCTAATTCTGCATCTTTTTCATCATTTCCAGTACGTTTAAAAGTACCAGCAATTGGATGAATTTCTGCTTTACCATTAGAAACTATTAATTGCGCTTCTGGCGAGCTTCCGAAAATCTTGAAATCGCCATAATCGAAATAAAATAAGTAAGGAGAAGGGTTTACGTTTCGTAAAGCACGATATACATTAAATTCATCCCCTTTAAAATCTTGTGAGAATTTTTTAGAAAGCACTAGTTGAAATACATCGCCTCGTGCACAGTGTTTTTTTGCTAATTCTACATGCGATTTATATTCTTCATCACTAAGATTAGAATGAATATCTCCATTTTTTGAAAATTTATACGATGCAAAATTCTTCGCTTTTATAAGCTGCAGTATTTCGTCTATATTATTTTCTGTATCATGACAATGCGCAAAAATATAAGCTTCGTTTTTAAAGTGATTAATTGCTATGATGTTTTGATATACAGCATAATATATTTCTGGAATTTCTATAGAATTTTCTTTTTTTGAAATTTCTACATCCTCAAAATACTTAACAGCATCATAAGCAGTATATCCAAAAATACCATTATTAATAAATTTAAATTTCTCTTCTGAGTTTACTTTAAAACGTTGTGTGAATTTGTGAATTTCTTCGGTAACAGAAACGTTTTTGGTGTAGTTTTTTTTGAAACTTCCATCCGGAAAATGTTGTTCTATCTCATCGTTTTCGACTTTAATAGACGCAATAGGATTAAAACAGATATAGGAGAAACTATTATCGTTAGCATGATAATCACTACTTTCTAACAATATACTGTTAGGATATTTATCTCTTATTTTAAGATAAATACTAACAGGAGTAATGGTATCTGCTAATATTTTTTTGTGATGTGTATAAAGACTGAATGTTTTCATTAAGGTTATAAATTAAAAAAAGGCTTGTCGTGAATGACAAGCCTTTTTTGATATTTTGGTTAAATATACGGTATAGCGTTAGTTCACGAAGATTGTTTTTCGAGAGTTCCACCACCAAGTATTATTTAAAATTGTGCTCAATTGTTATTAATTTAGGTCAAAGATATAAATCTAAATATAAACTACCAATGTTTTATAAAAAAAACTACCATTTTCATGGTAGTTTGTATCGTTACTAGTTTGTAAAGAGTAATTGTTGGCTATTAATCGAATCTCATCTAGTAACATTATTTTAGTTAGCTCTAAGTTAAAAAATATTTTCGTTACTAGCTAGTTTTAAAGCGCTAATAAATATAAAAGTCCAATTAAACTTTTGTTAAAGGCACTTGTGCTTCTTTTTGTAATGTATATTTTTATGATTATGAATTTAAGAGTTTTATTTGTCGCCTTTATTTTACTTGTAAGTTGTAAACAAGAAAATAAAACGCAGGAGGTTTCTTCTAATCTAGAAAAGCAGAATGTTAGTATAGAGAAACCAGATTTGGAAGTATATAATTTTAATGAATTGGAAAAGTTTTTGAATCTTAAAGACGATAAAACCTATGTTGTAAACTTTTGGGCAACTTGGTGCGCTCCTTGTATTAAAGAGTTACCTCATTTTGAAGAAATAAAGGAAGCTTATAAAAGTAAAAATGTAGAAGTATTATTGGTAAGTTTAGATTTTCCGAAACAATACGATAAAAAATTAATACCATTTATAGTGAAAAATAAATTAAAATCTAAAGTGGTTGCCTTAAACGACCCGGATTCTAATGCATGGATTCCTAAGGTAAGCGAAGAATGGTCTGGAGCAATACCGGCAACATTGATTTATAACCAAGATAAACGTGCGTTTTATGAACGTTCTTTTAGTTATGAGGAGTTAAAAACGGAAGTGGATAAATTCCTAAATTAGAAATTTTCACCTTTTAATTCCGCTTTAAGCGAAAACGACAATAAAAAAAAACGTTAACCTATTGGAGGAGATAGCCTTGCAATAAATAAATTTATCAAAAATAATAATTATGAAAAAGTCCATTAAAATAGTTTCTGCATTAGTGATAGTATTGCTTGTAAGTGCATTCACTTTAAATAAAACGAATTTAAATCCAGGTTACCAAGTTGGAGATATAGCAACAGACTTCTCTTTAGAAAATATAGATGGTAAAATGGTTTCTTTAGCAGATTTTAAGGAATCGAAAGGATTTATTGTGATTTTTACATGCAATACTTGTCCGTATGCAGTTGCCTACGAAGATAGAGTAGAAGCATTAAATAAAAAATATGCAGATAAAGGATATCCAGTAATTGCTATTATGCCTAATAATCCAGATGTAAAACCTGGAGATAGATTAGAGGCTATGCAAGCAAGAGCAAAAGCAAAAGGGTTTACGTTTCCTTATTTAATGGATAGCGGACAAAAAATATATCCGCAATACGGAGCAACAAAAACACCACACGTTTATATTCTTCAAAAAACGAAGAAAGGAAACGAAGTAAAGTATATTGGAGCAATAGATGATAATTATCAAGACGAAGCTGCTGTAAACAAAAAGTATGTGGAGAATGCAGTGGATGCTTTATTAAGCGGAAAAGAAATTAAAGAAAAGCAAACAAGAGCAATTGGATGTTCTATTAAAGTGTAAAATACACTTAAAATGAAGAAAAAAAATCTGAAGTAGTAATACTTCGGATTTTTTTTCGTCTACTAAATAAAGAAATCTTAATTTTGTAAAAAAATAAAAAATGGCAGATTTAACACAACAAGAATGGCAAGAAGCATTACAGCAAGATGAAAATGCAGTAATATTAGATGTTAGAACAGAAGAAGAAACAGACGAAGGTATTATACCAAATGCAATAGTAATAGACATTTATCAGCCGCAAGAATTCATGAGTAAAGTAGAGGCCTTAGATAAAACTAAGACCTTTTACGTATATTGTAGATCGGGAGGAAGAAGTGCACAAGCTTGTGCAATCATGAATCAACTTGGTATAGAAAAGGCACACAATCTACTTGGTGGATTTAATGAATGGACGGGAGACGTAACTAAATAAAAATAAGAACCAATGAAACATTTATCCATACTATTAATTACAGTACTAACTTTAAGTGTTTTTAGCTGTAAAGAAACAGATAAAACGAATATTGAAGTGGTATCTACCCAAGAGATGCAGGCACTTTTAAAAATGGATAAAATACAGTTGGTAGATGTAAGAACTCCAAAGGAATTTAAAAGTGGTTATATAGAAACAGCTCAGAATATAGATTTCTTTTCTCCTACTTTTGATGCAGATATTTTAAAGCTAGATAAAGATAAACCAGTATTATTATATTGTAAGTCTGGAGGAAGAAGTGCTAAATGTGCTGAAAAACTACAACTAGCAGGATTTACTAAAATCTACGATTTAGAAGGCGGCATATCCCGATGGAAACATGAAGGGTTGGCTGTTAAGTAATGAGCTGTCCAGAAATAGTTTGGCCGATTTAATAAATTATAATAGAAAACCAGAGAAATTAACTTCTCTGGTTTTTTTATGTTTTCAAATTGGATGATTTTTTGTGTTCTAGTTTATATTTAAATTTTAAATCAACCTCTTATTCCTAAAAGCAATTCCAGAACCCGTTTTTAACTAGCGTTCAAAATCGTAAGCTTTTTGTTTGTCTATAAATTGAGATAAATGAACTAACTCAACAGGAAGTTTGTCTTTTGTATAATGTACTTCTTTATTCTTATGTGCTTTTAATCTATTCTTGATGTTCGTAATAAAACCCGTATAATAGGTTTCATTATTACATTTTAAAATATAAACAGCATAAGGTAATTCCATATCTCTAAATTAAGGAAAGTATTCTGCTTCGATTCTTTAATTTTGAAACTTTATCAAAAAGATGGACGAGTCCACCGAAGCCCTAAAGATTTAATATCCAATAAGAATTAAACATAAAAAAGCCCTACTTCGCTTCAAAAAAAAATGAAGCTTCGTAGGGCGAAGGTGGAGTCGGAGAGAATAACTTTGTTGTTCTCTAGTGACTTAAAAGGTGCAATTACAACTGCCTGTCTTTACAAGACAGAGGATTAAAAACAAAGAAATCCGTTCAAGCAAACTTGACGGATTTCTTTTGTTTTCATTCACAACGCAGTTGTGAGTGTTGTGGAAGTCGAGCGACAGAGTTCGAACTTTTTAAATGAAGATATTAATGCAATTATTAATTAACCTATGACCTGTTTAGTATGGGTTTGAATCCTATTTGGGTCACTAGAACGCTGTTAACCCTATTAAATACTAGTATTTAAAGGGGTTTTAGGGTCTTAACCTTGAAATCAAAAATTAACAATAAGTTGTTTATAACTAATGAGTTGAAGGTTTGAACTTTTATGTTATTTTGATAACTCGATTTAACACTTAGTTTAGGATATATAGTTAGAAGTAGATATGTATTATAATCTCTCAACTCAATGTCTATTTTTTTGTTGCAAGTCCACTATATTACGATTGACGTGGAATTGAATGAAGATAGTGTGGTACATTTTGAAAAGACTATCAATTTAAATCTATAATTAATCACATATTTTTTCTAATTTTAAGAACTTGAGTGAATAATTGTTTTTTATTAAGTAAAACTGTTTGAATTTGTTAATTTTAGCCATCCATGATAAACAGAAATCTTCGTTGATTGTTATAGTATAATAAAATTGCATATGGCTAATAAAAACTTCATAGTATTTGTTTTGATTCTGTGTTTTGTCTCTTGCTTATTTGCTCAAGAAGCACCTCTTAACTATTCTCAGAAGTTAACAATAACCCAAGGTTTGGCTCATAATGGAGTAACTTCAATGTTAGAAGATTCTAAAGGTTTTTTATGGTTTGGTACTTACGAGGGTATTAATAAGTATGATGGTTACGAGCTAAAAACAATTAAGAACACTGTAGATAATAATATTCTAACAAGTAATAGAGTAAGAGCATTAAATCAAGACGCACAAAATAATATTTGGATCGGAACAGATGAAGGCGTTACAATTTATGAATATGATCTAGATAATTATAGAAAACTTACATCTCACGCATTAAGTAAGGCTGGTTTTCAATCTTTAAAAATTAGAGATATAATCATTAATAAGACTAATGGTTTAAGTATTTGTGTAACAGAAAGTAATGGCTTGTTTGTTTTTAATAGCAAGGATTACACATTTATAGGTCATTATGTTCCAGAACAGAAAAGTGATTTTACTTTTTTTAAAGGCTTGCAAGTTGATAAATCTAATTATTTAATTAGTACTTCACAAGGTTTACTGGTTTTTGATTTTGAAGCCAAAACATTTAAAAATATTTTAGAGAAAGACATTACTTATAGTAATTCTATTACAAAACTTGATGATAATTCTTTTCTTATTACACTTTTTGATGGTGTCGCTATTATTGAAAAAAATAAGAATTCTAAAGATAAATCATTCCGTTTAAAACGTAAAGATTTAAGTGACTACCAGTTTAATAGTGCTGTTGTAGATACAAAAAACAACTTGTGGTTAGGTACTTTAAATAAAGGTTTAATTTCTATTGAAGATGTTGAGAATTTTAAATCTCAGGACAATTTTAATATAAAAACTTTTAATGACGGTTTACCTATTTTAAGAGCTAGTAGTCTAATGTCAACTTCAAATAATAATTGTTGGTTTTCAACTTTTAATGAAGGTGTATATAGGTTTGATACCAATAAAAATCCGTTTTGTAATTTTCGTACTAACTCTAGTTTTACTACTAGTTTAGGTTCAGCTAGCGTGACTCATATTACTTCAATCGATAAAAATAGAGTCTATTTAACTTCTTCTCTTGGAGGTTTAACGATATTAAACACCCAAAGTAATACGTTTGAAAGGCTCCCATTTCAAATTTCTAAAACCGATTTGTCTTTAATATCAGCAGTATATGTTGATTCTAAAGAAAATGTATGGTTAAGGTTTAGAGATGAAAATGGATTAAGACGAATTACTAATGGAAGCAAGACTATAGAAAAAGTAGAGGGTATTGTTTTTAGCAACAACACTAATTTTGCATTACGATCATTTACTGAAGATAAATTTGGAAATATATGGATTGCATCTAATACTAATGTCTATAAAATTGTTTTAAAGGCCAATAATGCATTAAAAACGTTTGAAAAATTAAGTGATAATAAATTTTTTAAAGGTGAAACAACTCTAATTACTAGACGTGTTTATGCAGATCCTGTTTATGATTTTGTTTGGGTAGGCTCACAGTCTAAAGGTTTAATTAAAATAGAAAATAATAAAGGCGTATCAGTAAAAGCATCTACTATAGAGTCTTTTACACATGATAAATTAAACGAAAATTCTATTTCTAGTAACTTTGTAACTTCAATAATAAGATTACCTAATAACGACTTGTGGATAGGTACAGAAGGTGGTGGAATTTGTAAAGTGCTAAATTCTAATACAACACCAACTTTTATTTCGTTTACAGAAAAAAATGGATTGTCTAATAATGTAGTAAAAAGTATAGTTTACGACAATAATTATAATTTGTGGGTCGCTACAAATATTGGCTTAAACTTATTTAATACTCAAAAAAGAGAATTTAGAAAATTCAATAATTCAGATGGCTTAGCTTTTGAGGACTTTTGGTATGCTTCTAGTCGTCAAGAAAATAGTATGTTATTGTTGTCTGGTCTTGATGGGGTTATTAGCTTTAATCCAAATGATGTACCAAATGCAGAACCACTTCCGAAGATTACATTCGAAAATTTTAAAATTTTCAATAAAAAAATTATTCCGGGAAATACTATTAATAAAAGAGTGTTGCTTTCTAAAAGTATTTCTGAAGTTGATAAAATCACCCTAAAGCATAACGAAAATGTTTTTTCTATAGATTTTACAAGTTTACATTTTTTAAATCCAAAAAACCATGGTATAAAGTACCGATTACTCCCTTTTAACGAGCAATGGATAGAGGTGCCATCAAACCAGAAAACAATCTCTTATAACGGTTTACAACCTGGTTCGTATAAATTAAGCGTCATGGCTTCTAATTCATTAAACGATTGGACAGAACCAAAAACCTTGAATATTGAAATTAAACCGTCAAAATGGAATACTAATTTAGCTTATTTGGTTTATGCTTTTTTAGGACTACTTGCAGCATATACTATTGTTCGGGTTATTGTTAAAATTCAAAGCTTAAATCATAAGGTAGAAATAGAACAATTTGAAAAAGATAAAGTAGAAGAAGTTAATGAAGCCAAATTAAGGTTTTTTGCAAATATTTCTCACGAAATTAAAACACCTTTAACGCTAATTTCAAGGCCATTAGATTTACTTAAAAAATCTTTTAGAAATAATCCAGATGCTAATGAAAAGTTAGATTTAATAACAAGGCAGTCTAAAAAAATACAACAGTTAATAGAACAGGTTCAAGATTTTAGAAAAGCAGATGCAAATATGCTTAAAATGCACTATTCGCGATTTAATTTTGATACTTTTATTAAAGATATAATTGTAGATTTTAAGTTTTTGGCGGATAATGACAGTAAGCAAATAGAGTTTATTGGTGACGACTCTATAACTATTGTTTCAGCTGACAGAGATAAGTTAGAAAAAATATTTAATAATTTACTTAATAATGCTTTTAAGTATACAAGTACAGACGATTTAATAAAGGTAGAGTACACCAAAGAAAACGACAAAGACTTAATTTTAAAAGTTACAGACACAGGAAAAGGAATAGATAGCGCAGATCTGGCGCATGTTTTCGAACGTTTTTATCAATCGCAAAATAAGGATAATACACATATTAGTGGGTCCGGAATTGGTTTAGCATTCTCAAAGCGATTAGTAGAAATGCATTACGGTTTTATTACTGCAGATAGTATTAAAAACGAAGGAACAACTATCACTGTTCGATTACCAATAGTAAAGAAACATCTACCTACAGATGTGTTGGATGAAATAGATTTACCAAAAGAAAAAGAGGTATCTGTAAGTTCTACAATTATTCAGGAAAATACAGCGTTAGATATTGTTAGTTCTGGAGATTTTAAAGATTCTGTTATTTTTTATGCTGAAGATAATTTAGAGATGAGAAATTTTGTTTCTAATTTACTCGCTAATTATTTTGTGGTAAAATCATTTAGAAACGGTAAAGAGTGTTTTGAAGCCATGGAAAATGAGTGGCCAGATATTGTAATTAGTGATGTGCAAATGCCAGAAATGAACGGATTAGACCTATGTCTAAGAATTAAATCAGATTTAAAAACTAGTCATATTCCTGTTATTTTATTAACAGCACTTACAAACATAGAAGACCATCTTCAAGGCATTAGAGATGGAGCGGATGCTTATATTAAAAAACCTTTTAATGTTCAGCATTTAATTACTAATGTAGAATCATTATTAACCATTAGAAAGCAACTAAGAGAGCGTTATCAAGTTGGTATTCCATTAACTAAAGAGAATAATAAGAACAACAGAAATGATAATGCATTTTTAGAAAAACTCTATAGCTTATTTGAAGAAAACTTAGATAATCAAGAATTCGATTTAAATAATCTTGCTAGAGAATTATATCTTAATCGTACACACTTTTATCAAAAAGTAAAAGTACTTACTAATCAAACGCCTTTCGAGTTGTTAAAAATGTATAGACTTAAAAAAGCGGCAGACCTTTTAGCTCAAAAAGGATTATCTGTAAACGAAGTTTTTACAATGACGGGTTTTAAAAGCAGAACACATTTTACTAAAGTCTTTAAGGAGAAGTACGAAACATCTCCTGGAAAGTATGCCTCAGAGTCAAAGAAAAATTACTAATTACTTTGCTTATAGTTGTATAAATTTACTCATAAATACAAACAATTAACCATAAGGAACATGTTTTTTGTTATTCATAAATACATTTGATTTAATTAATAACCATATTAAAACAAATATTATGAAAACAACTTTACTTAAAAAAACATTTATGGCATTAGCACTTGTAGTTTGTACTACATCTTTTGCTCAAATTGATTACACATTCGATACTGACGATGAAGGTTTTTCAGTAACCGGTCCAGGTAGTTCATCAAGTCACTCTGCAACTACAGGTGTTTTAACAGCAACAACAGGCAGTGGAGGAAGTAACTTGCAGCTTAGAAAAAGTGCTAATGATATTGGTAATCCAACTACTTTAACAACTGTTCTTCTTGATTTTAAAAACAACTCTAATGCTAATAGTTTAGTACTTCAAACGGTATCTGGAGGTGTAACCACTATAGAAACAATAGCTATTACTGCTGCAGACATAGCTGAACAATCTTACCAAATTGATGTTCCTGCAGGAAGCACAACATGGATTGGAAGTTTTCAATTAAGATTACGTTTTGTAAATACAGCTGGTAATCTAGATGGTGGATCAATAGAGGTTAACCGAATTCAGATTGTAGACCCTAGTACTTTAAGTATAGAAGAAAACACATTAAGTGCATTTAACTTGTACCCAAATCCAGTAAAAAACATATTAAACATTTCTACTAATAATACTATTAGCAATGTAGCTGTTTACGATTTACTTGGTAAAGAAGTAATATCTTCTAATACAGTTAAAAATACTTTAGATGTATCTACACTATCTAATGGTGTTTATGTTATTAAATTGACATCTAATAAAGGAGTTGCAACAAAGAGATTTGTTAAAGAGTAAATTTCTTTAAATATTATGTTTTATTAAAAAGACCGCTTATTAGCGGTCTTTTTGTTGTTTTTAGTCTAGAATTATTCACAAAGACATTATATTTATTTCAGCATACATTAATCGCAATTTGTAATAAGATATTTACAGTAATAAACCATATGTTCAATTCATAAATAATAACAACACGAATGATAAAATCCTGCAACATGAAAACATTAAAACATTTCTGTTTCATTGTAATTTCACTTACGCTAATTAATTGTTCTTCTGCACAAGATAGCAAGCAAATAGCAAAAAATCCAGAACAAGGTTTACTTAGCATTGAAACTGGTTTAACAATTACCAAAGTAAGAACTGCAGTAAACAAAAATCAAACCTATATAGCAGCAACTAGTTATGAAGGAACTATTGTAGCAGTAAGTTATAGTGGAAATATTTTATGGAAAAACAAACTATCTGGTTATATGAACCATGATATTTGGGCAGCAGATATTAATAATGATGGTAACGATGAAATTTTAGCAGCCAATGCAGATGGTTCTGTGTACTGCTTAGATAACAAAGGTGATTTACTTTGGCAATTTAAACAGAATGACGCACCAATGTATTCAGTATGTGTTGTTAATAAAGACAACAAAGCGTATGTGGTTTGTGGTGGTTTCGATAATAGTTTTTACTACGTATCTCCAAAAGGAGAATTGGTAAACGAAATAGCTTCAAAAACATATTCTATAGAAAAACCATTTGGTAATTCACATAAAGAATTACCTCCATCTGGTTTACATGTTGCCAATTTTTTAAGACCAGGAAAGCTTAATGGAAAAGACATTTTAATTGTTAATGGTGTTCAAAATAGTATGAATGGCGATGGATCAATCTATTTATTTAACCCTTTAGACAAGTTGCCTTTTGAAACTGTTAGTGTAAAAAAACGTGGACCTTATGGAGACTTAAGAGTTGTTGATGCTAATGCAGATGGTAGTAGTGAAATTTTATTAGGACGTACTGGAGCTAAAGCTAAAGGAATGACGTTCCGTATTATGGATATAAAAGCCCCTAATAATCAAAGCGTTCAAGATTTAAGTAAAGCTAAAGATAAAGAATCTTTGAAAAGAGGCATGTATCGTGTTATACAACCAGAAGTTATAGATAACAACGGTAAACCAGCTTATATGGCTTTATTTGGAAGTAATATAGTTCTCTCTAATATTGGAGAACCGCAAGGTAATGCGGAAGTAATACCAACACGATTTTCTTTTAATGATATGTTTAAAGATCCTAATGCTAACAAAGTAATATTGGCTAGTGCACAAAGTGGAGGTAGTGCTGTTCATATTATTGATTTTGATAATAACGATTGGAAAAGCGATTATAAAAAATTGAATCCACCAGGTAAAATACAGGAGATTCTATCTAATTCTGCAGATATCAAACAAAATTTAAAAAGCTTTAAAAAACCTTCATATCAAAAAGAATCTGCTCCAGTATATTTCATGTCAGAAAATAGAAAAAAGCAAGGTGTTGGAGCAAAAATTGATAAAATTGAGGCTAAATATAATAATCCAATTTTCTTAACGGGAGGAAACTTTGATAAAGAAAAATGGGATCGTTCTTCAATGACAAGTGAGAAATATAGAAATAAGCGTGACCGCAGAATGAAATATATTTTATCTCAAGATGAAGTGTTAGAGATTATTAAGAAAAAGCATCAAAAATCTAATGGTAAAGGTATTTCATATTGGGGAGGACACGGTAACGATCCATTTATGTATCAAGTAGAAACTACTAAAAAAGGTATGGATTTTGCCAATGGAAATAAAACAGTATTAATTTACCCAGAAGTTGTTGATGCTTCAGAGGAATTTAAATATGTTATGAATGAAATGTATTGGCCTTTAGCAAATCATGCTAAGACCAGAAATGGTAATTTGTACATGCGTAACAAGCATTTGTTTTGGCAAGCAGATGTTTACATGCCAATGTGGAAGCCTTTAGTTTCTGGTAAATATGCAAACGTATTTGTGCCTGCAATGGAGGAAACAACAGATAAGTCTATGGAGCTAAGTTTTACTTCAAGACTAGGACTTTGGGCTAGTGGATCTGTAGATAGTTGGGGTGTACGTGGAGCTAGAGATAATACTAGTTTTGATCGTTTACGTCAGCATTCTAACCAAACGTTGCCAAACCATTTTTTAAGAACCATGGTATATTCTATTGCCAGTGGTGCACAGTATATCGATAACTTTCCAGTAGATCAAGAGTATATGAGTTTACTTTGGGATTTAATAGCCGAAGGTGCATTATACGTTCCAGAACGTTCTGATATTTTAAGTTTTTCGCCTGTACATTTAAGTATTAATAATCCTAATGAAGAGTACGTAACAAGCTCAAGCAATGTAAAATGGTTAACGTTTTTTAAAAAGGAAGGAGATAATTTAGATGACTTTGCATTTAGTAGATTAAATGGGACTTGGCCAGGTGCACCTTTAACCGAATGGGATTTTTCAAGGTATGCTGCAGGAGCAAAGGAGAGACGCTTAAATTTTATTCCGAAGTATAATAATGGTATGGTATTAATAACACCACCTCAAAACGGCGTTTTTGCAGACAAAGAAGCAGTTAGAAAACCTTTAGTAGAAAATATACATCCTTGGTATAAAAATATTATGAAAGAATACCATACAGATGGTAAAAACTATATGTCACCAGATGGTAAAACCACTTACAAACCAAGTGAGTATTATAAGGTTATTGAAGAGGATATTATAAATAGCGCATCTAAACTACCATTATCAGTTTCTGGAAACGTAGGTTGGGTTGTAGCACAAACAGGACCTAAACATTTACGATTAACTATTGTAGAGAATGGATACATTAATCCTAATGCAGAGACAGCTACAGTTAAAATTAATAACATTAAAGTAGTAAAGATTAAAGATATTTTGAATAATGAAGAATTTAAAGTAAATACAGATTCTGAAATCAAAATTGAGATCCCTTTAGGTGGTTTTCGTTTTATTGATATTGAGCTTGAAAAGGAATTATAATGGATTCGTATGGATAGATACATTTTATGTATTAGTAAATACAAATGTCACCTAATGTTTTACTTAATTTATTGAACATTTTAAATACTAATGAATTAGTCTAAATAGATTCAGCATTAAAGCCGAAATAACATTACGCTATTCCGGCTTTTTATTTCATTAGAAATCTCTTAAAACAACCAAATGAAAACATATAGTTTCAAAATAATTCTACTTGCAATAATTATCAGTTTCAATAGCTGTGATACCAAGCAAAAGGAAGTAGCTGTAAATAACACGAACAATAGAGATCAACCAAACATTATCCTTTTTGTATCAGACGACCACGGGACGGATGCATTAGGAGCTTATGGAAATCCTATAATCAAAACACCAAACTTAGATAAGTTAGCTGCAGAAGGCACCAAATTTACAAACGCGTATTGCACCAGCGCAAGTTGTGCTGCTAGTCGTTCTGTTATTCTCTCTGGTCAGTTTGGTCATGCTACAGGTTCTTATGGGCATGTACACGATTATCATCATTTTAGTACTTATGATAGTATTAAATCACTTCCCGTATTACTTAGTAAAGCTGGTTATGAAACAGCTCGAATTGGAAAATATCATGTTGCACCAGAAAAAGTATATCATTTTAATCAAGTATTAGAGGCAGATCCAAGAAACACCGTTGAAATGGCAGAACAATGTGCAGATGTGCTAAACTCAGACAAACCATTCTTCCTATATTTCTGTACAGACGATCCACATAGAGGTCAGCCATTTACTCCCGATCCTTGGGATGCGCCAAACAGTTTTGGAAACAAAAAAGAAGGCTATAAAGATGTTGAAACTATTACTTATAAACCTGAAGATGTTTTAGTACCAGCATTTTTACCAGACACCAAACAAACACGAGAAGAAATTGCAGAATACTACCAAAGTGTATCGCGTATAGATCAAGGTTTTGGAAAATTAATGCAAATGTTAAAAGACACTGGTAAAGCAGAAAATACAATCGTATTTTATATTTCTGATAACGGAATGGCATTTCCTGGAGCAAAAACTACAGTGCACGAACCAGGAATTAAATTACCATGTATTATAAAAGACCCAACTAAAGATGCTAAGGGAATTACTAGTGACGCTATGATTTCTTGGGTAGATTTAACACCAACCATTCTAGATATGGCTAAGGTCGATTTTGAGCCAAATAAATTTCACGGAAATTCTTTTAACGATGTTATAGGAAAAGAAAAAGTTGAAGGTTGGGACGAAATATATGCCTCACACACATTCCACGAAATTACCATGTATTACCCAATGCGTGTGGTAAGAAGTGATAATTATAAACTTATTTGGAACATAGCTTACCAACTAGAATACCCATTTGCATCAGATTTGTGGGCGTCGTCTACATGGCAAGCTATTTACAGAAATGACATCGAGTATTTTGGACCTAAAAAAGTAAAAGATTATTTATTCAGACCAGAGTTTGAGTTATACGATTTAAGTAAAGATCCAAACGAATCTAATAATCTAGCAACAAATGAAGCTTTTAAAGAGGTGTTAGAAACTATGCAAACCAAAATGAAAGCCTTTCAAACCAAAACTAAAGATCCTTGGATGATTATGTGGAGTCATGATGCATCCTTACAAGGAAGTGGAGTGAATTTATAAGTTTATTTTTCCTGACAGGTTTCCAAAACCTGTAAGGTATTTTAGAAAAAAATAGTTTATCGTTAAAATATAATATGAAAAAAATTAAACATATCAGTCTACTTATCATTTTCAGTCTATTAATGTCATGTAATTCAAACGCTACGGAAATTATTGACATAGTTCATTCTGAAGGAGACATGACAATGACAATTCGAGAAGCTATTAAAAACGCCAAAGAAAAAGATATCAAACTTGTTTTCGAAAAAGGCACTTACACCTTCAAAACAGATTACGCTATTGGTAAGTACATGTATGTTACAAATCATAGTAATGGGTTCAAAAAAATAATTTTCAATTTTGATGGATTTAACTCTGTTGAAATTGAAGGAAATGGGTCAGAATTTATTTTTAATGGACAAGCCATGCCTTTCGATTTTGAGGAGTGTAATAAAATTAGAGTTAGCAATATTGTTATAGATTGGGATATTCCTTTCAGTTTTCAAGGTGATATTATTGAAATTAATAAAGCCGAAGAATGGTTCGATTTAAAACCATATACCGAAGGATTTTCTTGGGAACTAAAAAAAGGTAAAATTACATTTCCAAATATTAATGGTTTTAGCTATTCAGAATTAGGAAGCACATTATCACACAATAAAGAAACCAAAGCAGTCGATTATGGTGCTTGGGACATGTCTCTACATCCAGATTCTGTTGAAAAACAACCAAACGGATTATTGCGTTTTTACGTTAAAGGAATAAAACATTATCCTCGCGTAGGTTCTATTTTACAATCTAAAGGTGATCATGATAATAATAGATACGCACCTGCATTTTTAACCAGAAATTCAAAAGACATTGTATTTGATAAAGTAATAATTCATCACGCTTTAGGAATGGGTTTTTTGTTTGAAAGATCGGAAAACATTAAAATCATAAACTCTGGAATTTATATAAGAGAAGGTTCAGACCGAATGATATCTGCAACTGCAGATGCTACACATTTTGCCAATTGTAAAGGTGATATTTTAATAGAAAATTGCCGAATAGAAGGTATGTACGACGATGGTACAAACGTCCATGGAACCTATGTAGCAGTAGATAAAATTATCGATAGTAAAACGGTGAGAGTTGCATTAAAGCACAAACAGCAAAAGGGATTTCAGTTTGCAGGAGTTAATGATGAGGTTTGGTTTATTAAACAACCAAATCCGCAACGAAGAGAAACCAATTCTGTAACAAAAGTTAAAGTTATTAATGATGATTATACAGATTTAACCTTTACTTCCAAAATCCCAACAGATTTGAAAGTAGGAGATATTTTAGAAAATAAAACATGGAATCCAAACTTTACAATGCGCGGAAATACCATTAGGGATCATAGGGCAAGAAATATTATTATTAAAACACCAAAGAAAATAATTATTGAAGACAATGATTTGTCATCAATGATGTCTTCAATTATGTTACGAGGAGAAACTTTTTTTTGGTACGAGTCTGGTAATGTCGAAGATGTGCTAATTAGAAATAATAGATTTATCCATTGCGCTTATGGTGGCGCAGAACATGCCATTTTAAAAGTGTCACCAAGACTAGGCAAAACCTTTGATGATTCTGTGCTTTACGATAGAAATATAATCTTTGAAAACAACACCATTGAAACTTTCGATAACCGAATTATTTGGGCAGATAGAGTAGATGGATTAATAGTGAGAAACAATACTATTAAACAAACCTTTACTGAAAAACAACAATATCCTGATGCGTTTATGTTCGATTTAATTAATTGTAATAATGTCGAAATTAGTAATAATACATACGAAGGTAATTCCAAAAATGTATTGAAAGCAGATGCGGTTTCACAAAAGACATTAAAGTTTAATAGCAATAAAGGATTAAAAAAATAAACGATGAAAAAATATATTTTCATTTTTGTAATGGTATTCATTTTTACAGGATGTAAAACAAAGAATGTTGAAACTAAAACTGAGGATAAAAAAGAGGTGCAAGTCGTTTTATTAGCAGGACAATCAAACATGCAAGGTGCAGGAGATTTTGATCAATTAGATCCTTCAGAAATTAAAAGAATTGAAAAGATTTCAAGTCGAGTTTCACTAAGTTTTAATGGTGGTAAGGCAAAACCATTATCTTATTATGATAATAAACCATCAGAAAAATATGAGTTTACAAAACGCTTTGGGCCAGAAATTTTTATAGGTTTAACCTTAGCTGAAAATAATCCTGACCAAGAATTCTTATTAATAAAATGTTCACAAGGCGGAACGGCTTTATATGGCGCTTGGAATCCTAATTGGACAGCCGAAAAAGCAAAAGCTGTTGAAAAACCAAAGAAACAAAATATTAAGCTTTATAATATGCATATTCAAGATGTTAGGGCCAATCTAAAAGCATTAGAAACTCAAAATAAAACCTATAAAATTATTGGTTTGGCTTGGATGCAAGGTGAAAACGATGCGGCTAAAGAGATTAGCGCAACAACCTATGAAGCAAATCTAAAACTATTAGCCCAAAGTTATAGAGATGAATTTGGTGTCGAAAATATGCCATTTGTTATCGGACAAATTAACTCTAGATATGGTAAGTTTAAAAAACTAGGGCCTGCAATGGTAAGAAAAGCAATGGAGGATGTTGTTAATTTAGATGCAAACGCAGACATTATTAAAACAACGACAGATGCTAATTGGAGCGATTATCCAAAACATACAGATAATGTGCATTACAATGCAGAAGGACAAAGACGCTTGGGAATCGCATTTGGAGAGAAATTAATTATTTTAAACAAATAGATAAAATGAAAAAGGGTTTACTACTTGTAATAATTATTGCTTTTTTCTCGTGTAAAACGGAAAAATCTTCTAATGTTGAAACTTTTAAAAAACCAAATATTGTTTTCGTTTTAGTAGACGATTTGGGTTATGCAGATGTCGGATTTAACGGTTCTAAATATTTTCAAACACCAAATTTGGATGCCCTTGCTAAAGAAAGTTTAGTTTTAGATAATGCCTACATGTATCCAACTTGTTCTCCATCTCGAACTGCAATTTTTACAGGAAAACAATCGTTTAGAACAGGCGTTTATACCGTTCCGGTTTTAGAAAAAGGAACAGCCGAAGAAAATATTTTTTCACGATGGACAGTCGGAAAAGAACATCCAATCTATGCAGAACCTTTAGCAGAAGCTGGTTATAAATCTATTCATATTGGAAAATATCATATCGTTGGCCCATATCCTGAAAAAGAATTAGCCATGCCGTTTCCGTTTCAACAAAAACTAACACAACCAGAACCAGGAGATTATTCTTGGGTAGAAACACATAAAAAACCGGAAATTGCTCAATATTATCCAGAAGGACGTGGTTTTATAAAAAATGTTGGAGGTACTTTTAGAGGTGATCCAGGTTTTGAGGAAGGTGGTTACAAAAGTGTTGCTGGTGGTTATTGGGCACCTTTTAGTAATCCATTTATAAGAGAAAAGGCAAATGATGATTGGTTAACAGACCGATTAACAGACGAGGCTATTGACTTTATGAAATCGCATAAAACCGAACCGTTTTTAATCAACTTAAATTATTACGCAGTCCACAGAGCCATTAGGTCTAGAAGTGACGCTTTGTACGAGAAATATAAAAACAAACCTGTCGATTCTGTTTTAGGTCAAGGTATTGGTAGAAATGCTAAACTAAGAGATTTAGCCATAAAATATGCTACAATGGTGGAGTCTGTTGATGATAATATAAAACGTGTATTAGATTTTTTAGATGAAAGTGGTCTAAGAGAAAATACTATTATCATTTTCACATCAGATAATGGTTACCACAGGATGGCAAGTGCAAACAAGCAATTAAGAGGTGCAAAAGGCGATATTTACGAAGGTGGAATAAAAGTACCTATGTTAGTGAACTGGCCTGAAAAAGTAACACCAAGACGAAGTGATGTTGCGGTAACTGCTTTAGATATTTTTCCAACGTTAATGGATTTATCTAAAACGGAAGATTACGATAGTTCTGAATTAGATGGAGCTTCAATAATACCATTATTTAAAAGTGATGATAAATCACTTAACGAAAGACCATTATTTTGGCATTTGGCAAGTCGTTATAAACACGGAACCTGTTCTGTAATACGAAAAGGAGATTATAAATTAATTCAATTTTTAACTGATGGAAAATTAGAATTATACAATTTGAAAAATGATGCTTCAGAAAGTAAAAACCTTTCAGAAATGGAGTTAGGAAAATCTAAAGTATTGCTGTCGGAATTAGTAGCATGGCGAAAAGCAAATAACGTGCCTTTACCACCAAATTCTGTTTTAGAGTTTTAAATTAAACCAATTTTAGAATTATAAGTCAAAAGAACATAATCTTGTGTAAAATTAGAATAATATGAATTCAAAGTTTTTAAAATTATCAGTTTTCGTTTGTTGTTTCATGGTATTGTCTTGTAATGCACAAAAAGGAAATAAAACAACCATAACAACAGAGAAAAATATTAAAAAGAAACCTAACCTTATCATTATCCATACAGACGAGCATAATTTTAGAACCATAAGTGCGTATCAAAAATTATTATCAGAAGAGCAAGCTTTTGTTTGGGGAAAAGGGAATAATACCACGACACCAAATATTGATAAATTGGCAAGTCAAGGTGCTATAAGCACAAGCTATTATGCTGCTTCACCAGTATGTACACCTTCAAGAGCATCTTTGGTAACAGGTTTATATCCACAAGCAACTGGTGCTCCAAAAAACGGATTACATTTAAGTGAGGATGTTCCAACCTTTGCAACCATTTTAAGAGACCAAGGTTATGCCACTTCTTATGTTGGTAAATGGCATTTGGCAGGTCATGATAAATATAGTTTCGGAATAAAGTATAAAGCAGGATTTGAAGACAATCGTTTTATGATGCGTGGTGGTCATGCACCATATTTCAAACTTTCTAAAGACGGTTCCGTTATAACAGGAATTAATGAAAAAGTCGCGGCTAAATTACCTGAGGAAGAAATCATTCATGTAACGGACTTCTTTACAGATAAAACACTCGAAATTCTTGAGCGCGATAAAGACAAACCATTTGCTATCATGTTATCTATTCCAGATCCGCACACACCAGATGTTGCGCGTCCGCCTTACGATGTTATGTACAAGGATTTAAAGATTGAAGCACCAAAAACAATGTCGCCAGAATACACAGCCATTAAACCATCTTGGGCAACAGATAAAACCAAGAACGAAACTATTGGCAGTAAATCTTTTGAAAATAATAAAGAAAAAAATGCCTTAAAGCAATATTTTGGAATGGTGAGTCATATCGATGATAGTGTTGGACGTATTCTTAAATTTTTGGATGATAATAATTTAGTAGAGAACACCATAATTATTTTCACTTCCGATCATGGAGATATGTTTTTTGAACACAACCGAAGAAATAAAGGTGTGCCATATGAAGCGTCTTCTAGAATTCCATTTTTGATTCGTTATCCTAAAAAAATACCATCTGAAAAAGTGATTAACACCGCATATACAAATGTAGATTTTACACCAACAATATTAAGCCTGATGGATGTAAAAACAGATGTGGAATTTCATGGTTTAGATACTTCTAAAGATTTTACAAATTCAGAAAAAGTAGTAAATAGCGATAGAATTACATATTACGCCAAGTCAGGTGGTTGGTGGGTAACAGCTGTTAGTGATCGTTATAAATTGGTTATTGATAAAAATGAGAAACCGTATTTATTCGATTTAGAAAAAGATCCAGATGAGCTAATAAACTTTTACTACGATAAAGCGTATTCAGAAATAGCAAAAATGATGCAAACAGAATTGTTTAAACAATTAAACAAGTATGATGAGCCTGGATTAAAGGCGAAACAAGGGTACGTTACTGAATAAAAAACAAAATGTATTTATTCTAGGAGACATTGAATAAATCGAGAAGCACATTATTTATCTATTGTCATATTATCTTAGTTAAAAATTAGTTTTATTATGATTAAAAAGAAATTGAATTATCACGTTTTTGGTTTTAAAATATTATTTTTTTCTTTGTGTTTAAGTATATCATCTTGTTCTAAAGACGAAGTTGCTCCACAACAAGAAATTGTACAAGAAGAGGAAGAAGAGGTAGAACAAAACAATTTTCCCAGATTAACAGATAACGAAGATCGTTTCTATACAGATAACATTCCTAATAGCGAAACCACACTACAACTAAGTGGTATCCATAGCGCAGCAGATAGTAATTTGCTAAATCAAGAAATTTTAAATCTTTCAAATGCAGGTGGTGGAATAATTAAAATTACAGGAGGAACATATTACTTACTTGATGTAAAATTAAGATCGAATGTGCAACTTAAATTTGATGCAGATGTTATTATTCAACCAGATTTAAGCGGAAATACCTTAAATAAAAACTTAAATATTTTCGACATTGGAAACGAGTTTTTGGTTCAAAATTCAGCGATTACAAATAGCCAACAAAATAGCGTAGATTCAAGCACATGGTTTACAGTGGTTATTCCAACAGGAGATTATAGAGGTGTGCGAGTAGCTGAGTTTAGTTATGCTCATAATTTTCAAATGTCTGGTTTAAAAATTGAAGACACTAACTCTGTTTTTTCGAGTATTGTGTTAAATCTATCAGATAGTAATAGCAAAGATGAAATTTCTAACAATGGCATTATAAAAGATATTATAGCTACAGATAGTCATGTTGGATATGGGATTGTTCAAATTCAAGCAGGAATAACAATTTTGTTTAAAAATCTTGATGGTGAAGGTGGAAGTACATTAAGAGTAGAAACTGGTGTATCAACCATTAATATGGACAATCAATTAACTGTTGACGATGTTGTTGGTCGTAATATAATAGGTCGATTTGGTGATGGTGTGTTAACATTTTCTCCTCATAGAGTAGATCAAGGTCGTGTGGATGTAGAAAATATTGTGGCAATCAATTCAACTTATGCAGTACGTTTGGCTGCTGGTTTTTTAGATAATTCAGGAACATTAGATAATATTGGGACTTTTAACAATTTGTCTTACGTTGGGAATATTACGTGTACAGGTGGAAATGGAGCACAAATAAAATCTAAAGATTATCCGTTTTTTAACTGTGTGGATAGACAGATTATAATTGATAGTCCATGGAATGTAGATGAAGAAAGTAAATCAGGTAAATCCATTGGTGTTTTTAGAGACAATTCAAGCCAAGCAAGTGGATGTGAAGATGGGTGTTATGAGGTTAATATTGAAAATATTAATATAACTAACGATGATTTTGAAAATGGAGCAGATTACATAATTAACAGTATGAAAATAAATTGCTAGTACAACTGGATAAAAATAAAAAACGTAAATAATGAAAATTACATCATATAAATTAATTCTTTTTTTAGTTATTAATTCAATGCTTTTTTCGTGTAATACACAAAAAGAGAAAGTAAAGGAACAAAAGCAACCAAATATTCTTTGGATTTTTGCGGAAGATTTATCGCCTTTTATGGGATGTTATGGTGATTCAATTAATAAAAATGCAACACCTGCTATAGATAAACTAGCTTCAGAAGGTGTACTGTTTAATCGTGCGTACACAACAGCTCCTGTATGTTCTGCAGCACGTTCGGCATTAATTACTGGGGTTATGCAAACAACAACTGGAACACATAACCACAGGTCTAGTAGAGTGCCAGATGTGGTTGTGCCAGAAGCGTTACGTATAAATCTGCCTGATGGCATGAAAACAATACCTGAATTGATGCGAGAAGCAGGATATTTCACCTTTAATAATGGAAAAGACGATTATAATTTTCATTACAATAGAAGAGATTTATACACTGTAAGTACAAAAGACGATTATAAACCAGGAATGAATGGATGGCAAGGAAACTTTCCTAAGCATAAAATGTCTGCAACCCAAGATGCTTGGAGTTCAAGACCAGATAAAAACCAACCTTGGTTTGGACAAATTCAAATAGATGGAGGAAAAGCGCATGCTAAATACGTTAGAGAAGGAGAAGTTTTAGCTGATAATGCCGTTCCTGTTCCTCCATATTTTCCAAACATTCCATCACAGCAAAGTGCATGGACAGATCATTATAATGCCAATCGTGGTGCAGATGTTAATGTAGAAACCATTTTAAAACAATTAGAAGCAGATGGCGAATTAGAAAACACTATTATTTTCTTTTTCTCAGATCACGGAAGTCCAGTGTCATTGCGTCACAAGCAATTTTGTTACGAAGGTGGTATGTTAGTACCATTAATGATTAAAGGAAATCTTCCAGCTTTAAAATCTGGAACAATTAGAAACGATTTAGTGTCGCTTTTAGATATTTCGGCAACTACTTTAGCTATGGGGAAAGCCAAAATGCCTGAGTATTTAGATGGTCAAGATTTATTTTCAGAAACGTTTAGCAACCAAGAATATGTAATTGGAGCAAGAGATCGTTGCGATTATACTATTGATAGAATTAGAACTGTAGTTTCTGAAGATTATCGATATATTAAAAACTTTTATCCTAACAGACCAATGATGCAAGCTGGTTACAGAGATAAAAAAGCAATTGTAAAAGATTTAAAAAAGGCTTTCAAAGAAGGAAAACTAACACCATATCAAGCAGAACATTGGTTTGGAGTAAGACCTATTGAAGAATTATACGATTTAAAAGCAGATCCACATCAAATAAACAATCTTGCTACTAATCTAGAATTTGCTACAATTCTTAAAGAACATAGAGATGTATTAGAAAACTGGATTAAAGAAACGGATGATAAAGGGCAATATCCTGAAGATGCAGCGCAATTAGAAGCAACTTATAATTTGTGGAAAGACAGACCTCGTTTTAAAAACGCGAAGGTTAACCCAGAGTATGATCAGTTTAAAAAATAAGTTAAGATTTTTTTACAGAGCCATTCAACTTGTAAGTATAGCTTAAAACAATATAGCGACCTAAACTTTGAGACGTAGTTTCTTCAAAGTAGTTTGTTGTACTGTTTCTGTATATATCCACATCTTTATTTAGTAAATCTATAAGTACTAATTTTACAATACTATTTCTTTGTTCTGAAAAGGAATAAGATATTGCTGCATTCCAAAGTGATAATTTTTGATTTGAAGAAAAGGCATCATCAGAAAACAGAATATAATCAAACTGTGAGTTAACATTCAACTGATTTGTGAAGTTGTAATCTATAGAAGTAAAATACTGTTGTTTGGAGTATTCTCTATTCAAATCTTGTTCTATAGAAAAAGAGGTGTTGTTAATACTATATTCGGTACCAACTTTAATATCTATTTTGTTTTTACGGGTATTTTCAATAAGTGTACTAAATCTATAATCTTGCGAGGTAACTTCATTAAGAGTTTGATTAATTAAAGAATTTGTCGTGCTATAACTCGTGTTGTTTTTAAGGGAGTAGCGCAACCCTAAAGTTTTAATTTTTTTACTAAATCTTATGTTGGCATTTAGCAATCTTCTATTACCTTCATTTTTGTAACCTCTTGTTCTTATAAAGTTATCATCTATAGATATGCTTTGTATAATAGCGTTTGTAGCATATTGATATTGAAATTTGGACCAAAAGCTAACACCAGATTTGTAATTATTTAGCACAGCAAGTAGTGCCAAATTATGCAGTTTTTCGGGTTTTAAATCTGGATTTCCAACTCTAATAAAATTAGGATTTAAATCATTAATTACCGTAGAATTTTGCGAAGAATTAGGTGCTTTAACAGATTTACTATAATTTATCCTGTATTTATACCCTCTTTTTGGCTTGTATTGCGCAAATACAATAGGATTAAAATAATATTTGTTTTTTCGTATTGAGTTTTCCGTAACCACACCATAAGAGCGATTAAGATCTTGCATACCTAAAGCAGAATAAAAATTGAATTTTTTATTGTTATAACTATAGCCAAGCCTTGTTTGAGCACTTAACTCTTTAGTAGCATATTTAAAAGCAAGTGTATCTTCTGTACTAGTTGTGGTTTGAGTATGTCTTGTTTGATTAACGTCTTCTTTCTCAACTTTATTTGTAAAATACGTGTCTAATTTTAAGTAATGATTTTTGGCTATCGGTTCTGTATATTTAAAATTGAAATCTATAATAGAGGTATTAAAGGCTTCATTTCTTAAAGCAGAAATATTTCGTGTCGATTCATTAGTATTGCCAATGTTTCTAATGTTAAATGTATTCTGATTATTGTTCTTTGTTAAATCAGTTAATCTTGTATTTAAACCAACCTTAAAGCTTCGTCCTACTTTTGCTAAGCGTTGGTAATAGTCAATTTTTAAATTACCGTATGTTCTTTTAAAATCGTTATTAAATTTTTGATTATTTGTTGTTGCTAATGCTCCTAAATCGTTAATATAGGTTTCGTCTCTATTGGTGTCTGTAAATGTTTTGTCTGAAGTAATTCGACCTTTTATAGTTAGACTTTTTGTTTTAGACGCTTTATTAATGTAATTAAAATTAAGATTATGTTTGTTTATAGTTTTTACATTTTGATTAAGTGAGTTATAATCAAAATTATTATTATTATTATTGGAGAAAGAAATACGTTTAGAATTTGAAACACCATCATTGTCTGAAAAATTGAAGAAATAATCAGCATTAAAAGATTCTTTATCTTTAAATTCATGACCAATATGTATACCTGTAACTGCAGTAGTTAAGAAGCCATTTAAACTTTTACTTCGTTTAGCATTATTTTCATCCTCTCCAGAGTCGTCATCAATACCATCGGCATTTTCAAGAAAACTTTGAATATTAGAACCTGTAACGTTAATATTATTGAATTTGCCAATTATAGAAAATTGTGTTTTTGAAGAAAACTGATTGTAATTTAAATTACCAAAGTAGCGACTATCCAACCCTAGTCCTCCAGATAGCTTCCCGAAGCCACGATTCTTTTTAGATTTTTTTAAAGTGAAATTAATAACCACTTCCTTATTACCATCATCTACCCCAGTGAGTTCGGCTTCATCACTTTTCTTGTCAATAACTTCTACTTTAGAAATGGCATCTGCTGATAAATTTTTTAATACAATGGAAGGATCACCACCAAAAAACTCTTTTCCATCCACAAAAATTCTAGCTATAGGTTCTCCTTGCGCAAGTACTTTTCCGTCTGCATCTAACTCAATTCCGGGTAGTTTTTTTAATAATCCTTCAATATTATCACCGGGATTGACTTTAAAGGAATTAGCATTATAAGCTATAGTGTCGTTTTTAATTTGAATAGGAGCAGAAACAGTAATAACCACTTCGTCTAAATCATTATTATCTTCTTCTAGTGTAATAGTATTAAAATCTATAAGCTCATTATTATAAACGAAACTTTTAAAATAAGGCTTATAACTAATATAGTTTAGTTGAAGTAATAAGGAATCCTTAGGAAGGTCGTAAAGGCTAAAATCGCCATTAACATCTGTTGTTATAGAATTAACATAAGTAGAATCACTTTGTTGTAAAACAGCTACTGATACGTATTCTAATGGTTCTTGACCATAACCAAGAATTTTACCTTTTATAGCAATATTATCTTGAGCAAATGTAAATGTTATGCTTATTATAAAAGTAATAAGAGACAATAATATTTTAGATTTGGTTTGCTGCATTGGTTGGTTGAGTATACATGTAATTTACTTTGGACTAAGTCAAAGTAAAATGGTTTAAGCTAAACTGAAAAAGTCAAAACACAAACGGTTTTGACTTTTAGCAGACTAATTGTTTGAGGCTATTTTTTCTTCTTTCCTTTTTTCTTTCCTTTTGTAGCAAATTCAACTAAAGACAAAGCTCCATCTTCGTTAGCATCTTTTCTTTTCAAAATTTTTGCTGCATCAAATGCTTCACCTTTTTTATTTTCCTTTCCTTGATAAAAAGCAGTTAATTCTTCTAAACTAATAGACTTATCACTATTTGCGTCAGCCTTATTAAATTGCTTTTCTACTTTAGTGTCAATATCCTGTGCATAAGTTTGAGAAAAAGTAAATAATGCTGCTACTGCCAATGTTATTTTTAAGTATTTCATTTTTTTTAAGTGTATTAAAATTATAGTATAAATATATCTAAGATTGTACCAGAATATGTTTTTGTAGGTAAATAAAATGTACGCTTAGATAAATAAGAGCCATTTTTTAAGCCCATCAACAGTGGATTTATAAAATTTACTGCTAAAGACATTTTCTAAACCAATAACAACAATTTTTTAGTAGTTTCATTCGATATTTACATTAAACATTAATTGTTATAGCCACATGACCATCCAAAATGTATTTATAAAAAGTAGTATTGTGCTATTTACTATGATTTTGTTTTCTTGTAAAAGTCAGGAAGATAAACTAGTTGTAAGTCTTGATAAACCAAATATCATTTTGTTATTTATAGACGATTACGGTTGGTCGGATATTGGTTATCGTAATGATGTATTTCAAACACCAAATCTAGATCAGTTTAAAAAGGAGAGTTTAGATTTTAATCGTGCATATATACCAACACCAACTTGTAGTCCAAGCAGATTGTCTATTTTAACAGGAAAGGAAGCCATTAGGTTAGGTATGCCAAGACATATTGCAATTGATCCAGGAAATCCAGGTGCAGAATATAATTTATGGCCTAAAGATCCTGTGCAACGTCCATCTCGAAATTACTTACCATTAGAAGAGATTACGTATGCCGAACGTTTAAAAGAGCTTGGTTACTACAACATGTTTGTTGGTAAGTGGCACTTAGGCCATCAAGGTCGCTATCCGACAGACCAAGGTTTTGATGCAGATTTTGGCACAACGGATGCTGGGCATCCAAAAAGTTATTACTATCCGTTTTTTAAAGCTAAAGACGATCCAAAAGGATTTTTAAAATCTGGACTTAAAGAAGGTGACTACCTTACAGATATTTTGACGGATGGTGCAGTCAACTTTATAAAAGATTATGATAAAGACGAACCATTTATGTTGTCGTTTTGGTATTATTCTGTGCATGGACCATCTGTAGGTAGAAAAGATTTACTGAAAAAATATCAAGATGCAGGATTAAAAGGTAAATACGCACATCATGCTGCTATGGTAGAAGCGATGGATGAATCTGTTGGTCGTGTTAGAGAAGCAATAGAAGCTAAAGGAATAGCCGATAATACAGTAATTATAATAATGTCAGATCAAGGAGGTGCTTATACAAATGCGCCATTAAGTGGAGGTAAAAAAGGAGGGAACGCTTTAGGAGAAGGAGGCGCAAGAGTACCATTGTTAATAAACTATCCAGGTATAACAAAAGCAAACACAGAAACAAATATTCCTGTACAATCTATAGACTTATATCCAACGTTAATGGAAATAGCTTCAGGAGAAAAATATGATAATAAAGACATTCAAGGCGTGAGTCTAATGCCTATTTTAAAAGGTGAAACTATTAAAGACCGAAGTCTATACTTCTTCCGAAGTTATGAAGACCAATATGCAGCAGTTATTAATGGGAATTGGAAATTAATAAAATACCATAGCGGAAAGTTTCAACTTTTTAATGTTGCTGAAGATATTAGCGAACAAAACAATTTAATTGGAACAGGATTAAAAATTGAAGAAGAATTAAAAACGAATATTGCTGCATGGGAAGCTGAAGCAGTGCCGGAATACTAAATAATAACGAGATGAGATCATTTTTAAAAATCACTATAGGTCTATTGTTGGTTACAAATGTTTATTCGCAAACCTTACCTTTAGATAACACATTTTTTAATCCAACTATAGGAGCTGAAACACAAACTATTTCTGCATCTGGAGGAACGGGAGACGATTCGCAAACACTTCAAAACGCTATTAATACTGTAAATACTGCAGGTGGTGGAAAAGTAATTGTTAACGCAGGGATTTATAGAATTTTGGAAGTTAATTTACGGTCTAATGTGCATCTTGAAGTTAATTCTGGTGTTACGTTTTTACCATTTAATCCTTCAGCTTCGGCAAATAATGCTTTGTTTAATGCAGATTTAAATACCGGAATAAATAATTTTAGTCTTATTGGTATTGGAGGTAATTTTACTATAGATTTTACAGCATTAGCAGCTACCATCAGGATAAGAGCTATTTCTTTCAAATATTGTAGCAATTTTAAAGTCTCTAACTTTAATATAATAGATAATTATACTGAGTTTTCTTCATTAGCTTTTGGTAGTAATTACACGACCACATCTACAGCATCAGGCACAAGAATTAATAATATTAGAGGCATTCCTAATGGTGGGATTATCGAAAACATATCTATGACCAATGGACATTATGGCTTTGGATTAGTACAAACACAAGGTGGTAAAAATTTGTTGTTTAGAAATTTGTCAACGGTTGGTGGTGCTACACTCAGACTAGAAACAGGCTTCAACTTATTACAATACACAGAGCTTTATAATTTTAATGATATAAAATTAGATAATATTTGGGCTAGAAATATCGCATGTACCAATGGACAAAGTGCTTTGCAATTGTCTCCACACACCTTAAGTCAAGGATATTTTAATGCTGAAAATATTACTGCAACTAGCTGCGAAATGGCTGTGGTTTGGGCTGCTGGATTTGCTACAAATACACAAGAGACAGATGGTTTAATACCAGGTTCTTTTGATGAGACTTCTAAAATTAGAAATGTAACCGCAACTTTTGGACAAAATGCTCAAATGAGAGATTCTAGATTGCGTTATATTCCTTGTCAGTTAAGAGTGGAAAGATCTGGAAGTATTGGTGTAGCATCAGCCTTAAACACAGATGGAGAAAGCAGAACGGCGCCTTCTCCAGGTGCAGTACTTAGTGAAGAAGATAGATCAGGATACTACCCTTTAGATTTTCCAGATACAGAGGTCACTGCTATTGGTTATAATATTGCAGCACATTATTTGCCTCTAAATGCTATTTTTAAGAGTAGTATTGATGATTATGAGGTTTGTAATGAGTCTGTAAATGGAGTAAACTTTTTTATACCTAATGGCTATCAAAATACACCTAATCCTAGAAATCCATTAGAAAATGGAACACTATCAGTTACTAATCTTGCATTAGAAAGTATCGTTATTTATCCAAATCCAACAACTAATATTTTAAACATTATACTACTAAATAATATGGAAGGTGGAACTGTTCAGTTTTATAGTATTCATGGAAAACAGGTAGGTAATTACCAATTGCAAACACAAAATAAAATAGACGTTTCGCATTTAAGTAATGGAGTCTATATTTTAAAATTTGGTAAAACTGGTATGGTGAAGAAAGTTGTAATTAATTAATGCTTCAACCATAAAATTTAATTTTTGAACATAAGTTTTTAGTCTATGAAAATATATATAAAATACATCCTTTTTATTATAGTATTAAGTTTATTACTTACAGCGTGTGGAAAATCAAAATCCCAAACAGAAGACCCTATAGTAGAAAAAAAACAACCCAACATTATCTGGCTTATGGCAGAAGATATGAGCACAGATCTGGCATGCTACGGATTACCAAATGTAAAAACGCCTTACTTAGACAAGATGGCTGCGGAAGGTGTTAGGTTTGATAATGCATTTGTAACTAATCCTATTTGTTCGCCAAGTCGATCGGCAATGATAATTGGTACACACCAAGTTAAAACAAATACGCACCATCATCGTAGTAATAGAGATGTTCCTTTGGATTCTCAATTTACTCCGGTAACCCAAAAACTAAGAGAGGCGGGTTATACTACTATCTTAGGTAACCATGCAGTTATGAGTCAAGGACGAAAAATTGATGTCAATTTTAAACATAAAGCTATTGGTCAGTGGGACGGAAAAACGCAATTTGGTCTGTTTGATAAATACGATAATTTTGAGAAAGCTGATGAGCCATTTTTTGCTCAAATTCAGTTAAAAGTAACACATAGAGGAGATTGGTGGGATGATATTCGTAATAAATCAAAACATCCAGTAAATCCTGACACGGTTGAGATGCCACCATATATGGCAGATCATCCTGCTGTAAGATTAGATTGGGCTAAATACTTAGATCAAATCGAATATATGGATAATGAAGTCGGCATGATTTTTAAAGAACTTGAAGATAAAGGAATGGCAGAGAATACCATTGTTATTTTTATAGGCGATAATGGACGATGTAATATTCGTGGTAAAGGTTACTTACACGATCCAGGATTACGTATTCCTTTAATAGTCTATTATCCAGAACAATTTAAAGGTGGTGAAGTTAGAAAAGATGTTGTGAGTGCAACAGATATAACAGCAAGTATTTTAGATTTTGCTAGTGTAGATATTCCAGAATACATGACAGGTCAACCTATGTTCAATGAAAACTTCAATAGAGAATATGTCTATGGAGCACGAGATTTATGGGATGAAATTCCAGAAAAATCTCGAGGAATAACTTCTGGTAAGTGGAAATACATAAGAAATGATAAACCAGAAATTCCTTTTGATGCACATCAAGCGTATCTTGAGTTTTATAGACCTGCTGTTCATGTTATGCGTAAATTAAATAAAGAAGGAAAACTAACAAAAGCACAGGCTTTCTTCTTTCAAGATTCTAAACCAAAAGAAGAATTATATAATTTAATAACTGATCCTTTTGAATTAGTAAACTTAGCTAATAACCCTGGTAATAAAGATTTGTTAGTCGATTTAAGAATGAAAACCTTAGAATTTGACATCAAAATGAAACCTGTTAGTACTATTTATAATCCAAAAAATATGGACCAAACTATTGGTTTGGTTAAATGGATAAAAACAGAGCATCCAGAAATTCAGAAGCAAATGGAAGCAGGTAAAGAAGTAGGTTTTAAAAAATGGGGAGCTGCTTATAAAAACTATTTAAAGATTCAAAAATAAAAAAGCGGAGATGAAATATTTAAAAATAGTACTATTATTGGTAGTTGTTGTTATAACTTTTCAATTTTGTAAAGAAGTTAATGTTGTAGAAGAAGCAGCCATTAATGAAGATTGGAAATTTAGTAAAGTAGAGGAATCTAAAGATTTAGATAGTAAAATTCATACTGTAGATTTTAATGATTCAGCTTGGGAAACGGTTAGTTTACCACATACAGCTAATATAGAGCCTTTAACGGTAAACGACCAGTGGCAGGGTATATGTTGGTATCGTAAAACACTTTCAATTCCTGAAAGTAATATCGATAAAAAAATATTCTTAGAGCTGGAGGCTGCTATGAATTATTCTAAAATGTACATAAATGGTATTGAAGTAAATGAGCATCAAGGTGGTTATTTACCGGTTATTGTAGATATTTCAAAATACGTAAAAATTGGAGAAAAAAATGTAATTGCTATCCGTTTAGATAATACGGATAACCTTGTAACAGGACCAAAACCATTAAAACGTTTAGATTTTAATATGTATGGAGGTTTGTATAGAAAAGCTAATCTGTTTACAAAGGATAAAATCTATATTTCAAACCCTATTCTAGCAAATAAAGTTGCGGGAGGAGGCATTTTTATTACGTACCCAAAAGTATCAAAAAAGGAATCTGTAGTTAATATTAAAACACATTTAATTAATGAATATAAAGATTCAAAATCAATAGAATTGGTTCAAACCATTTTAAGAAATGGTAAAGTAGTTGAAGAGACTACATCTTCAGACTTAAATATTGAAGCAGAAAAAGATTTAGAATTATCAAAACAAATTACCATTGTTAATGCAGAGTTATGGTCGCCAAAACATCCTAATTTGTATAGTTTGGAAACTAAAGTAATGCATAACGGTAAAGTTATCGATCAACAAACTACACGATTTGGTATAAGAGAATTTACGTTTGATAACGAGCATAAACTTCACATTAATGGAGGGAAAACATTTTTAAGAGGTGTAAATCGTCACCAAGAATATCCATTTATAGGTTATGCTTTATCAGATAATGCACAGTATAGAGATGCAAAAAAAATAAAAGATGGTGGTTTTGATTATGTACGTTTATCACATTACCCACAATCGCCAGCATTTATGGATGCTTGTGATGAGTTAGGTTTGGTGGTTATGGATGCTATAATGGGATGGCAATTTTATAACGATACCGACGATTTTAGAAATTATTGTTATAAATCTGCAAGAAATTTAGTGCGTAGAGATAGAAATCATCCTTCTGTAATTGGTTGGGAAGTCTCATTAAACGAAACTAAAGAAATGCCTGTGTATTTTATGGAAGGTTTACATAACATTGCACATGAAGAATATCCTGGTAAAAACGTATATTCTTGTGGTTGGAAAGACGATGTTTATGATATTTATTTAGAAGCACGTCAACACAGAATCCTGAGACCACATCCTTATAAAGACATGCCAGTTACAGTGTCAGAGTATGGAGATTGGGAATACCACTCTAAAAATGCAGGTTTAAATCAAGATGAATTAGCAAACGATATGCGTGTGGAAATGAGTAGTCGTCAAGCTCGTGGTTTTGGTGAAGAACGAATGAATCGTCAAGCTTATAATGTACAAGAAGCTCACAATGATAATTTAAGTATAAACAGGCATTATTCAGATAGTTATTGGGTAATGTACGATTACAACCGTGGTTATCATGATGATATTGAACGTTCTGGGCTAATGGATTTATTTAGGTTACCAAAATTTGCATACTATTTTTATCAAAGTCAGCGTGATATTTCAGAAAATGGGGCCATGTTAGAATTGGCTACATATTGGAACGAGAAATCTTCAAATCAAATAAAAGTATATTCAAATGCAGAAGAAGTAGAATTGTATGTTAATGATAATTTGATTGCGACGCAAAAACCAGATACAGATATAAATTCAACAAACTTACAGCATCCACCATTTACATTTAATTTAAAACAATTTGTACCTGGCACTTTAAAAGCGATTGGTTTAGTTGATGGCAAAAAAGTAGTTGAGGATATTGTAAAAACTCCGAAAAAAGCTACAAAACTAAAAGTATGGTTAGACCAAAGTGGAAAAGCGCCAACTGCGGGTCAAAGCGATACTATGTTTCTATATGTTGCTGCTATTGATAATAACGATACGGTTAATCCAGAGTTTTCTGAAACGATTACTTTAAATATTGAAGGGAAAGCTAAAGTGATGAATTTAGGAAGTCTTAAAGCTGAAGCAGGTATTGCAACAGCAGTTTTAAAATTAGGAAATAAAAAGCAAAATATTAGTGTATCTGCAAGTTCAGGAGACTTAAAAGGACATTTAGAGTTTAGTATAGAATAGCCCGATAAAACCCTGGTATAGGATTTTTGAATGTTAATTTACTGTTAAGGACATATGATTTACCCATATAGACAAGGACTTTATATAATTAACTGAAATTTAACTATTGTTACAAACCAACTTTAAATATCCATGTCAAAAAATAGTATCATATTACTTTTTATAGCGGTTTCATTCCTAAATTTAGGATGTTTTAGTAAAGCAGTTCCGGTAGCTGAAGTTGTTGCATTTGGTTTAGGTATTAAAGAAGATGCAACACCAGCTTTGGTATCTAGAATTCTTCAGTATAAAAACAATCCTATTTCAGAAATTACATTCGAAAAAGGAACATATCACTTTTATCCAGATAAAGGTTTCGAGAAGTTTAGTTATATCTCTAACCATGGTGATTTGATGGTAAATACGCCTTTTCCATTATTAAATATAGAAAACTTGACAATAGATGGTCAAGGTTCAACTTTTATTTTTCATGGCGTTATGATTCCATTTTTAATTGAAGGAAGTAAAAATATAAGTATAAAAAATGTATCTATAGATTGGTTTCAGTCTTTTCATAGTGAAGGTTTAATTGTTGCAAATGATGCAGTAAATAAAACGTTTGATATGCAAATAGATGCTAAGTACCCTTATTATATAAAAAATGGTGAATTAGTATTTGTCAAAGAATACTACCAACATACTATTGGGCAATCTATTTTATACGATCCAGAAAGAAAGGCAATTGCTTTTAATACCGAAGCTTATACAAGTATTACCACAAAAAAGAAATCGGATGTAAAGCGAAATCTGGATAAGGTTAACTATAAGTATGAATACGATAGACGCGATGTTGGTTATAAAGATATAGGTATCGAAAATCGGGTAACTGCCGAAGAATTAAAACCGGGTTTAATAAGAATCCACGGTCATACTAAAAAAATGCCACCAATTGGTTTTATCTTATCTATGAAAGGAGAACAAGGTTTAAATAGAGTCTCTCCAGCATTTAGAGTAACGCAAACAGATGGTTTTAATGCTTTAAATGTAAACGTACACCATGCTGGAGGTATGGGGATTATAGCAGAAAACTCTTCAGATTTAATTCTTGATAATTTTAATGTTACACCTTCTCAAGGTCGTATGGTTTCAACAACTGCAGATGCTACTCACTTTGTTGGTTGCAGAGGTCAGGTAATCTTAAAAAATTGCACATTCGAAAATCAATTAGACGATGCTTCAAATATTCATGGCACGTATCAAAAAATTGTAGATGTTTTAGACGATTATAGAATAGGAGTAAGAATGGGGCATCATCAACAAAAGGCCTTTGTTATTGGTGAGCCAAACGATAATTTAGGATTTGTAAGGCTGAGTAAGTCCTTTTTCGCTTATAAAAAATCTACAATAAAAAGTATAGAATATATTAATAATAGATATCAAATTATTACGCTAAACGAAAAATTACCTGAAGATGTACAACCAGGAGATTTAGTAGAAAACTTAGATGGTTATCCAGATTTGCTAGTTCAGAATTGTAAAATTCAGAATAATAGAGCTAGAGGTTTATTAATTTCTAATCCTGTAAATACGGTTATTGAAAATAATTTTTTTAGTACTGAAATGGAAGCCCTTTTAATACCTGTAGAAAGTGGTCATTGGTACGAATCTGGTAACGGAGCCAATGTTGTAATAAGAGGAAATATATTTCAAGATTGCCAACATGGCGGAAAAGATAGAGGTGTTATTCGTTTTGATACAGATGATGATAATAAGAATATTGCTTTTAAGAATATTGAAATTGCAAACAATACTTTTAATCAATTTGATAATTTGATTTTGGAAGTTACAAATGCAGATGGATTGGTGTTTAAAGATAATACAATAAACAATTCTGGTACATTTTCTCAACTTCACCCTAAAAACCCAGCGATACGCATAGTAGCTTCAAAAAATATTAAACTAGAAAATAACACCTATAAAGGAAAAGCTACTGTTGTATTAAAAACAGATGAATCATTGCCAAATTTAATATTTAAATAAAAACTAATAAACTAAATAAAAACAACTAATAATAATCGTATGAAACACAAACTAACAATTAAAAAAGA
Source organism: Lacinutrix sp. WUR7 (assembly GCF_016864015.1). Lineage (NCBI taxonomy): Bacteria > Pseudomonadati > Bacteroidota > Flavobacteriia > Flavobacteriales > Flavobacteriaceae > Lacinutrix > Lacinutrix sp. WUR7. The sequence continues at coordinate 2,256,324 of NZ_CP045067.1, forward strand.
GAGTTCCGCAATGCGCTTGGTTCTTTTAGTTTTACTAATTTTTTGTGTATCCAATAGTGGATTCGCTCAAAATGTTACAGAAGTAAAAGGAACAGTAACTAGTGCTGAAGACGGATTCCCAATACCTGGAGTATCTGTTATAATCAAAGGTACCTCTACTGGTGCTGCTACTGATTTTGATGGAAATTACTCCATTAAAGCTAAAACGGGCGATATCCTAGAATTTAGTTATATTGGATTAAAGTCTAAAACTATAAAAGTAACTAGTAGTACTTTAGATGTGTCTATGGAGGAAAGCGCAGAAAGCTTAGAAGAAGTTGTAGTAGTAGGATATGGAACGGTAAAAAAGAAAGAAGTAACAGGTGCTGTAAATAGAGTGAAAGCCGATGATATAGAAAAGTTTGTAGCTTCAGATATTGCATCTAGATTACAAGGGCAAATAGCCGGTGTGAGTGTTTCTGCAAGTTCTGGAGAACCCGGAGAAGCATCAAATATTCAAATACGTGGGATTACTTCTTTAAGTGGAAGTAATACACCATTGTTTGTTGTTAATGGAATTCCACAAATTGGAGATCCAGGATTGGCAGCTAACGAAATAGAGACAATAGATGTACTTAAAGATGCTGCATCTACTGCAGTATATGGTTCTAGAGGTGCAGCTGGTGTAATATTAATAACAACAAAGTCTGGTAGAGATGGCGTAATGAGTGTAGATTTCGACTATAATTATGGTCAACAATTTCTTGGCGCTGGTACACCATTAATGAATACAACAGATCAACTGTTTTATGAAATTAATACTGCCAACTATTTTGGAGGTATAGATCCAGCTACAGTTAATAACCCAGAGTGGTTAGGTAACGATAATAATTTTGAAGATTATGTTTTAGTCGATGCTGCCGAAGTAAAAACGTATAATTTAAATTTATCTGGAGGAACAGAGAAATTCTCTTATAATGCTTCGGGAAGTTTGTATGATCAAGATGGTTCATTAGTCAATTCAAATTTTAAACGCTATAATGGACGTATTTCAGCACAGTACAATACCGATAAATGGAAAATTAATGGAAGTATAGCTACTACCAACGAAAATAGAAGAAGAGCAAGTGAAGGATTGATAGTAACTGCTAGTAGATACAGGCCCTATTTTCCTGAAATTGATCCAGATTCTGATGTTGCAGTTGTAAATAGCTCTGGAGGAACTAGAACACCAGCAATAGCGTTAGGACAAGCGCTTAAAAGAAAAGATGATAGCAATAGAGATAGAACGAATGTTAGTTTAGGAATTAGACGTAAACTAGTGGAGAATTTAGATTTTATAACCAATGTTGGTTCCTCAATTACAAATGATAGTAGAAGTGTTTTTCGTCCAAAATTCGATTTATTTAATATTGACGATGGTACAACCGAATCTGATCCTACTTTAAATGGAGTAACAGAAACGGCAACAAGAACCACAAAGTTTAGTTGGGATGCTGGTCTAGATTTTAAGAAAGAATTTGGGAAGCACAGTGTTTCGGCTCAAGCCGTAGTTACATTAGAAGAAGATAATAATAAGACGTTTTTCGCCTCTATAAATGGTGTGTCAAATAACGCAATTACCGTTTTAAATGGCGGTACTTTGAATGAGAATGTAGGAAGTGGGTTTGATTATACAACTAAAAGAGTTGGTACTTTAGGAAGGATACAATACAATTACGATGGTAAATATATTATATCTGCATTAGCGAGACGTGATGGTTCATCAAGATTTGGTAGAGACTTTAGATGGGGAACATTCCCATCTGTAGCTGCTGCATGGAATGTGTCTAGCGAACCATTTTGGGAACCTTTAAAGAAAGTGGTTAATAAATTTAAACTACGATTAAGTCACGGTCAAGTAGGTAACGATAGTTTTAGTGATTATGAATTTGCAAGTACTATTGCACCATTTGCAGATTATATTTTTAGTGAAAATGATAGTTCTGTAGATTTTGGATCAGCAATACGTTCTTATGCTAATAGAGATGTTAAATGGGAAACTTCAATATCAAATAATATAGGAGTTGATATTTCATTCTTTAGAAATAAGGTGACCTTAACTGCAGATTACTATATAACTAAAAAAGAAGACATGTTATTTCCAGTAACACTACCAGGTTCTTCAGGAGCCATTTATGATCCAAGTCTAACATTAAATGTTGGTAATATGACTAACAAAGGTTTAGAGTTAGCAGCTAATTATAGAGCATCTATAGGAAAAAGTAAGTTTAGAATAGGTGCAACTTTTACTACTAACGATAATGAAATAACTAAAGTAGCTGGTGATGGTATAATTTATAATAGTAATTCATCATTAATTAGTGGTGATAGCGATTTATATGCAACAACTGTTATTGCGGAAGGTTATGAAGCAGGTGCATTTTTCTTACATGAAACATCTGGGACAATTAAAAATATAGCAGAAAGAGATCTCTATAGACAATTTCCTTCAAGAGCCAATGCAGAAGTTGGAGATTTAAGATATGTAGATTCTAATGGTGATGGAAATATTACTAGTGAAGATAGAACATACCATGGTAGTGGATTAGCCGATTTTGAATATGGAATTAATTTTAATTGGGATATCGGTCGTTTCGATTTTTCAATGAATTGGTTTGGTACATCAGGAGCCGAGATTTTAAATGGTAATAAAGCAGCTATGTACGGTTGGCAACGTCATCAAGACCTAGTAAATCAATGGACACCAGATAATCCTACGTCTAATATTCCTTCGTTTCAAGGTCGAGGTAGAGAACATCCAAACTATGCAGGAACTACAGATTACTGGTTAGAAGATGGAGACTATTTAAGATTGAAACAAGTAACTTTAGGTTACTCTCTTCCTGAAGAAGCATGCGATAAAATAGGATTGACTAAATTAAAAGTCTATTTAAGCGGGCAAAACCCAATTACTATTACTGGTTACGATGGTTATGATCCAGAAGTAGGTGGTAACAACGTAGCAAGAAGAGGTATCGATCAATCAAGATATCCAATTTCGTCAACTTATAGTTTAGGAGTTAAACTTTCTTTTTAATCAAAAAAACTTAGAAAAATGAAAACATATTTAATAAAAATAGTAGCATTTGTTTTTTGCCTAGCAATAGTACAATCATGCGAAGATTATCTTGAAGAGACGAACCCAAATGAAATTTCGGCAGACACCTTTTTTCAAAATTTAGACGAGTCAGAAACAGTATTAACTTCAGTTTATGGAGCCATGTTAAATACTTGGATTGTATCTGCTAGAGAAGAATCTTGGCGATCAGATATGGCCTTTCCAGGGATTAGATCTGGAAATATTAGAGCTGATGCATTAAATATTTATGAGCACGTTATTAATGAAGATAATGATTTTATAAATCAACGTTGGGATGCGTTGTATCAAGTAATATGGAGAGCCAATCAAGTTATGGATGGTTTAAATAGTATGGGTGAAGATTTACAAGCAGCAGACCGTTGGACAGAACAAATGGCTCAAGCTCGATTTTTTAGAGGCTTAGCTCACTTTTATTTACATGCATTATATAATGAAGGAAGTATAGTAATAAGAGACGTTATACCAGCAACACAAGCAGATTTTTCTAAACCATTAAGTACTTCAGAAGAAGTAATGACATTTTTTAGAGACGATTTAGTATTTGCTTACCAAAATTTACCAAACACATTTCCTCAGAAAACAAGAGTAACAGCAGGTACAGCAGCTACTATTTTGGGAACAAGTTATTTATATTCAGCATCTCAAAACCCAGCAGATTATCAAATAGCAAAAACGTATTTCGATGATGTAATTAATGGGCCTTATGGTTATGCTTTAGTTCAAGACGCTAGTCTTATGTTTACAGAAGCTGGAGATTTTAATTCTGAATCTATTTTAGAAATTAATTATACTGTAGATCAGCAATTGGAAGAATCGCAGTTTGATGAAGAAAGTTTTAATATGAGAAATGGTAGATTCTCTGCGCCACAAGATGCAGGAGGTTCTAGTTTTAATCAACAATTTACAGCAGCGGCATGGTTGATTCATGCTTATGCTAACGAGCCATTAAACATGTCTGATCCAAGAAATACAGTAATTGATAGAGAAACATCTTTACCAAGAGCTAGAGGTGTATCACTTAGATCTTCTGCAATGATAGCAGTCGTTAACGATCAAGACACAGAGTACTACCTACAACCATCTGCAGCTATAGCGCAAAATTTTGGTAGCTCGCAAAGAAAATATGGTTATTTTAAAAAATATACTAATCATGATATTGCAGCTAACGAAAATGATACAGGAGAAACAAGTTGGAAGTCTGGTAAAAATGTAATCATGAATCGTTTAGCAGATGTCTATTTAATGTACGCAGAAGCTGTACTAAAAGGAGACAATAATATAAGTGGAGCAATCGATCTAATAAACCCTATTCGCCAACGTTGGGGATTACAATTACTAGATGCTAATGTAAGTTTAGCAGATGGTACACCATACACAGAAGATTCTCTTATGGATCATTTAATGTATGTAGAGCGTCCATTAGAATTATCTGTAGAAGGTGTTTCAACTAGAATTGTAGATTTAAGACGTTGGAACGTTGCTAGTGATAGATTTAACAATTTATCTACACAATCGTTTTACGTAATAGGTTATGATTATTATGACGACGAAACATCTAGTACATTATCAAGAAGTAGTTCTTTAGTACAAGCAGGTGTGAGTCCAGATTCAACAGAAGATCCACAATTGGTACAAGAATATACAGGAGCTGCACAGTTTTATACTAATGGATATTTTCCAATACCAACAAGTGAAACATTAAGTAACAATTCAGTTTCAAACTAATTTTAAAAAGAAGAAAGATGAAAAAAATATTTATTATTTCGGCATTGATACTGGCGTTTATAGTTAGTTGTGAAAAGGATGATTATGAAGCACCTTATGGCGATTTTTCAAGTCTATTATGGACTACAACTCAAGGTTTTGAAGAATCTGATTACGTTTCAGCTTTAAACGATTATGTGGGATTTAGGGATGTGTCTAAAAATGCATTAACGCATAGTTGGCATATACCATCAGGTACAAATTTATTAAATGGAGATTTTGATGCAGAGCAAGATACAATTTATACAGATTTTATATCTTCTGCAGGACCATTAGCATCTAGTCAAAATCATATTAATGTTATTTTTAGACAACCAGGAGTTAAAGAAATAGAGCTAAGAAACACCTTTAGAGATTCTGTTGCAGAATCTGTTTTTAGTGATGGTGTATGGAAAGTAAATAAAGTGTTTACAGTAACGGTTTTCGACGACATTAAACCTATGTTTAAAGTTATGAAAGGTACAGATGAAATACTTTCAATAAGTGAAGCAGATATGCCTAGTGAAGCTAATGCTGCGTCATGGCCAAGCATAACGTTAGAAGCTGGAGAACAATTGACTTATATAGATTTAACAATAACAGGAGATCCTGATGCTAGAACTTGGAACTTTAATGGAGGATCCATGGATACTAGTGGTGGAGAGTCTGTAAACTTATCATACAATGGATTAGGTAACTATACTGCAGGTAGCATGACTTCAAAAAGAACAGATAACGCTAAACCAGATGGTGAAGCTACTAAATTAATTCCTCTTAAAATAGAAGTTATACCATCTACACAACCTTTTGTATTAAATACAGATATAACAGAATCATCAATAGAAGTTCTTTCTTTCAAAGTCACAGGAGAAATTGCAACATTGTCAAGTGAAGAAGGTAATTTTGTAGTAAATGTTATAAATACTGAAACAGGTTTTAATCAAAACATTCCTGTTCAATCTGCAACAGTTAATAATGATGATGCTACGCAAATCGATTTAGTGTTATCAGAACCAATATTCAATTCTGATGAAATCACTGTTACTTACACAGCTGGAAATATAGTGTCTGTAGATTCAAGGGTTTTAGAAAGTTTTGGACCAGAAATGGTAGAGATGCTGGTTGAAGGTGTTTTGAACCCTGAAACTTTAGGCTATGAAGTTCCATGGAATACTGAAGGTAATCAATTTACTAAGGCAAATACAGAAGGATATCTTGCTGTTCATAATGCAGATAATGCTGCAGGACCAGTATATTATTTTAGAGATGAATCTATGGCTTTTGATGGTAATAGCTCTATGAAGTTTGAAACACCAGATACAGGTATTCCTAATAATGCTAGATTAAGAGCTTTCAGTTTTGTGGATTTAAACGGAGTTGCATTGGGTGATGGTATTACTGAAGTAACCTACATGCCAACAGTATGGGTGTTTATGGAAGTTGGTAATACTATGACAAATATCCAGTATAATTTACAAGGTGGTCCTGTTCTTAATTTTGACCTTAGTACAACTCCTAGAGGAGAATGGGTTAGAGTAGAGCTTCCATTAGAAACGACTACAGGTATAGATTCTGGTAGGATAGATCTTAACATAAGAAATGCTAGTCAAAATGATGCTCAAGTTCAAAAAATGTGGATAGATAAGTTCGATTTCTTAATTATAGAGCCAAGATTATAATTTTGTGTATTAAAAAAACAGATGTAAAAGGACGGAATACCATGTCTTTTTTATATTAACGTCAATAAAGGTGTTGGAATATGACAATAAGAAATAATATTTTTAAGATAGTATTAGTAGTTTCAGTAGTGTTATTTAATAACTGTAAATCTGATAAAAACAAAGAAGAAGTAAAGCAGGTTGAAAAAGTAAGCGCTATTAATAAACCAAACATTATAGTCATCTATTTAGACGATTTAGGTTATGGAGATTTAAGCGCTTATGGCGCTACAGAATTACAAACTCCAAACATAGATGCTATAGCTTCTGGAGGTGTAAAATTTACTAATGGTTATGCATCCTCAGCAACATGTACGCCAAGTAGATATGCAATACTTACTGGTATGTATCCTTGGAGAAATAAGAAAGCAAAAATCCTTCCAGGAACCGCTCCTTTGTTAATTAGTACAGAGCAACAAACAGTACCAAAAATGTTAAAAAGTCAAGGTTATGATACTGCAATTGTTGGTAAATGGCATTTAGGTTTAGGAACCGGAGTTGTAAATTGGAACGCGCGTGTTTCTCCAGGACCTAATGAGGTTGGTTTTGATGAATCTTACATTTTAGCAGCAACACAAGATCGTGTACCAACAGTTTATATAGATAATGGAAATGTAGTTGGTTTAGATAAAAACGACCCTATTTCTGTGAGTTACAAAGAGAACTTTGAAGGAGAGCCAACTGCGGTTTCTAATCCTGAAATGGTAGATATGAAATGGCATCATGGCCATAATAACAGTATTGTAAACGGTATTGGTCGTATTGGTTATATGAAAGGTGGAGAAGCTGCTAAATGGACAGATACAGATATGGCAGACCATTTTTTAGTAAAGGCTCAAGATTACGTAAAAACACATAAGGATAAACCATTTTTTCTATACTATGCAATGCAACAACCACACGTACCAAGAACACCACATCCTAGATTTGCTGGTAAATCTGGATTAGGACCAAGAGGTGATGTGATTTTAGAAGCAGATTGGTGTATTGGTGAATTTATGAAAACCTTAAAAGATGAAGGCCTTTTAGAAAATACATTAATTGTCTTTTCTAGCGATAATGGACCAGTACTTAACGACGGTTATTATGATGATGCAGTAGAAAAAACAGGAAAGCACGATCCTAGTGGTGGATTAAGAGGAGGTAAGTATAGTATTTTTGAAGCAGGTACGCGTGTACCATTTATAACGTATTGGAAAGGGAAAATTAATCCAGGTGTTTCTGACGCTGTTGTTTGTCAGATGGATTTATTAGCTTCTTTAGCTAAGTTAGTTGGTACAGAAGATACAACAACAGATAGTAAAGATTTTCTAAGTGTTTTAATGGGAGAATCTAAAATAGGAAGAGAAAACCTAATTATTGAAGCCACAGGAAAAACAGCATTACGTCATGGAGATTGGTTAATGATTCCGCCTTATAAAGGCAAGAATTTTAGAGAAAAAGTTGGGATAGAAGTGGGTAATTTACCAGAATTTCAATTATATAATTTAAAAGAAGATGCAGGCCAACAAAATAATTTAGCAAAATCAAATCCTGAAAAATTAGAAGAATTACTTCAAATATTTGAATCCTTAAGAGGTGAAGGATATGATAGAAATGTAAAGGAAGTTATCTTTAGATAAAAACAAAAAAAACACTCAATTCTACTTATAGAATTGAGTGTTTTTAATTAAAAGAATTTTAAGCTATTGCTATAAAAGTAAAAGAGCTATTATTTTTGAGATAGCATGTCTACTGTAGCCACAGTTCTAAAACCAATATGGTCCGATCCAGAATCTGGACTCATTCCCATTTTTGACGAAATTCTAAAACTTGCACAATAAGAAGCATTACATAAAAAAGAACCGCCTTTAATAACATACTCAGTAACAAAAGGATTAGTTGCTGTATATGTTTTTGAAGCTCCTTTAGGATTATCTAAAATTTCATTATCTGTTAAGGTTTTATAATAATTAGTATTGAAAAAATCACTAGTTATTTCCCAAACATTTCCAGACATATCATATAAACCAATCGAATTAGGATCATAAGATTTTACTGGAGATATATATTTAAATCCGTCAATAGGATTATTTATAGTTGGAAATGTACCTTGCCAAGTGTTTGCATTTTTATTTAATAACTGTGGATCGTCTCCCCAAGTAAAAATAGCATCTGTATTTTTTCCTTGTGCCGCAGACTCCCATTCAGCTTCTGTTGGTAGACGTCTATTTGCCCATTTGCAATACGTTAGTGCATCTTCGTAGGCTACATGGACTACTGGGTAATTATCTTGTCCTTTTATAGAAGAATCAGGACCTTGCGGGTGTTTCCAATTGGCTCCAATTTTCCATGTCCACCATTGCCCATAGTTTTGCATGTTTACTACAGCATTTACATCTTTATTAAAAATAAGACTACCAGGTTGTAGTATAGAATCATGTGGTTTTGGAGTGTTTTCTGGTAATTGTGTTTTCATTTCCTCCCAATCAATTTCACGCTCTGCAACAGTTAGATAGTTTGTAGCATCAACAAAAGCTTTAAATTGTTTGTTGGTTACTTCCGTAACATCAATAAAAAAACCATCAACTTTTACATTATGAGATGGTTTTTCTCTTGGCATTGCATATTGATCGGAATCTTTACCTCCTTGCAAAAATATTTTTTCTTGCACCCATAACATTCCCTCAGGAGTTTTAACTGTAGCTTCCGTAGGAGCAGCATCTTTAGTTGTTGTAACTATTACTTTCTCTTTTTTAATGGTTTTAGTGTCTTCTTTGCAGCCTATTAATAATAGAATGAAAATAAATAAGAAAGGGTTTAATGCTTTTTTCAATGTTTATGTTTTTGTATTATAATAAATCTTTTAATCTATTAGCAGCTTGTTCTGCCGTTATATCTCTTTGAGGTGAACCAAACATTTCGTAACCTACCATAAATTTCTTTACAGTTGCGCTTCTTAATAAAGGTGGATAAAAACTCATATGCCAATGCCAATGGTTGTTTGCTTCTCCATTTGTTGGAGATTGGTGTATACCACTAGAATATGGAAAAGAACATTCAAATAATTTATCGTAAGCTACTGTAATTTTAGAAATGGCATCAGCAAAAGCCAAACTTTCTTCATTAGATAGTTCTGCAATATTCCTTTTTTGTGTTTTTGGAACAATCATAGTTTCAAAAGGCCATACAGCCCAAAAAGGTGTTAATACTACAAAATGGTCGTTTTGATAAATTATACGCTCGTTAGCTTCTAATTCTTGTTTTAAATAATCGCCTAATAAACTGCTGTTATTTTTACTAAAATATGCTTTTTGGTGTTGGTCTTTTTTATCAACTTCATTTGGTAATGTAGACTGACTCCATATTTGACCATGTGGATGTGGATTACTACAACCCATTACAGATCCTTTATTTTCAAAAATCTGAACATAGTTAATCATGTCGTTAGACCCTAACTCGGTATATTCTTTTTGCCAAGTTTTTACAACTTTATCAATGTCTTTAACTTCCATATCTGCTAAACTCTTAGAGTGATCTGGACTAAAACAGATAACTTTACAGATACCTTGCTCACTTTCAGCTCTAAATAAACCTTCGTTTACAGCAAATTTTGGAGAGGTTGTTTGTAAGGCAGCAAAATCGTTAGTAAAGACAAAGACGTCTTCATATTTTGGGTTTTCTTCTCCATTAATTCTAGTATTTCCTGCGCATAAGTAGCAACTTGGATCGTGTGCTGGACGTTTTTCGTTGGACACATCTTCATTTTGTCCTTGCCACGGTCTTTTAGCTCTATGTGGTGAAACTAAAACCCATTCTCCCGTAAGTATATTAAATCGCTTATGCGAATAGTCTTGCAAATTTGTATCCATCTTAGTTGTTTTCTTTTTTAACAATTTGTGTTCCTCTTGATAGTTTTACACTGTAAACGGAACAATCATATTCGAATGTTGCTCTAAATCTTTTAGAGACCTCTTTTTTAAATTTTTTGAACTCGTCTTTTTTCACCAAGTTAATAGTACAGCCACCAAAACCGCCACCCATCATTCTAGCACCAAGAACATTAGTGTTTTCTTTGGCTCTGTCCACAAGGAAATCTAATTCTTTACAGCTTACTTTGTAGTTTGTACTTAAACCTTCATGAGATTGATATAATAAATTTCCTAAAGCTTCTATATCATCTTTTTTTATTGCTTCAGAAAACTGTTTTACACGATTATTTTCATTAATCACGTACAATGCTTTTTGATAGTCTTCCTCTGAAATATCTGTTTTAATTCTATCTAAATCTTCTTTCGAAGCATCTCTTAAGGCATCAAGATGTAATAATTCAGAAACTCTTTCACAGACTTCGCGTCTATCATTATAGGCACTTTCAGATAAATCGTGCTTAACATTTGTATTAATAAGCATTAATTTATAATCTTTAAAATCTATTTTAAAAGGTTCAGATTCTACTGTTCTGCAATCTAATAGCAATGCACTTTTTTTAATACCAAACATACTTGCGTATTGGTCCATGATGCCACATTTTACGCCAGCAAAATTGTGTTCGGCTTTTTGGGATACTAATATCATTTGGTGTTTAGTTAAGCCTAAATCAAACAAATCATTCAATCCATAAACAAAACTATTTTCTAAGGCAGCAGAAGACGACATACCGGCTCCTCCAGGAATATTACCAGCAAAAACGCTATCAAAGTTTCCAATTTGTTTGCCTAGCATTTGTAATTCAGCAACAACACCAATAACATAATTTCTCCAACCTCCATCTACTAAAGGTTTAATTTTTGAAGTATCAAATGCGTAAATTTCTTCTTTATTTAATGCATAAACGCTACTAACATTAGATGTGCTTTTGCTTATTGCAAGTGCTATACCTTTATTAATTGCAGCAGGAAATGCGAAGCCATCATTATAATCTGTATGTTCTCCAATAAGATTAATTCTACCTGGTGAAAATACAATAAGAGGTTTTGTTCTAAAGTGCTCTTTAAAACTCTGCTTTACTTCTTTAACTAATTTCTTATTCATTATTTCGCAAAATATATATAGATTCCTAAAACAATTGTACAAATTACTATAGCCATTGGTTTTAAAAATTTCCAAGGTGTAATATCAACTTCTTCCGAATATTGTAATACATATTCTTCTTTTCTAGGTGAAAGTTTACCAATTATTAGCATTATTATTATATTTAATACAAATAGAATTGCCATAATATGAAGAAAGTGTGGGTATGTATTTCCTGTTACTGTTTCAACGCCATCAACCATTTCTACAACATTAAAAGTAGGTTTTATTAAAAACTGACTTATAGAGTAAAGAATAACACCAGAAAACAAACCAACTTTGGCAGCTATAGCAGGCACAAATTTTGTAGTATAGCCAACAACAACTATTGTTAAAATTGGAATAGAGTAAGTACCATTAATTTCTTGTAAGTATTCAAAAACACTTCCGGCATTTGCTATAAATGGTGCTACCATCATAGCTAATATGGCTAGAAAAATACCAAAAGATTTACCTGCCTTTACTATTTGTTTTTCTGTTGCTTCTTTATTTATATATTCATTATAAATATCTATACCAAATAAAGTAACACAACTGTTTAATGCAGAGTTAAAAGAACTTAAAATGGCTCCAAATAATACAGCTGCAAAAAAGCCAACTAATGGTTTAGGTAAAACCTTTGCTACTAAAGCAGCATAAGCTAAATCTGGTTTTTCTAAACTACCATTAAAAATGTAAAAGGCAATAACTCCAGGTAGTACTAGTATTAAAGGCCCAAGAATTTTCAGAAAAGCACCATATACTAGTCCCTTTTGTCCTTCGGCTAAATTTTTAGCACCAAGTGCACGTTGAATAATTGCTTGATTAGTTCCCCAATAAAATAAGTTAACTAATAACATACCTGTAAATAAAGTACTTAATGGGACGTAAGAATCTTCTGATCCGGTAGAATCAAATTTTTCTGGATGTGCATTAACCAAAGTATCTAATCCAAGAAACATATCTCCATCTCCAATATAGCACAATCCAAAATATGGAATCATTAAACCACCAATAATTAAACCTACTGCGTTAATGGAGTCTGAGATTGCAACTGCCTTTAATCCTCCAAAAACAGCATAAATAGATCCTATTACACCAATAGCAATAACTGTTAACCATAGGGATGCACCTTTGGATATACCAAATACCTCAGGAATATCAAACATTGTATTTATTGCCAATGCTCCTGTATATAAAACCACAGGTAAAAAAATTGTAACATAACCAGATAAGAAAAGTCCAGATACAATTGCTTTTGTAGTTTTATCATATCTGCTTGCAAGAAACTGTGGTATTGTTGTAATTCCTCCTTTGAGATAACGTGGTAACAAGAACATAGCTATAATTACCATTGTAATTGCGGCTATGGTTTCCCATGCCATTACTAATATTCCTTGTTCATAGGCTTGACCGTTTAAACCAATAATTTGCTCTGTAGATAAATTAGTTAATAGTAACGAGCCTGCTATTACTATACCTGTTAGGCTTCGTCCTCCTAAAAAATAACCATCAGACGAGCTTTCGTCTGTATTTCTAGTTTTTAGATAAGATATTACGGCTACAAGAACAGTAAATCCAAAAAATGTTAAGAATTGCATAATTTGTTAGTTTAGTTAGTATTAGGTTTTATTTTTTTGTGGGATCAATAATTAAGTTCCATTCAACTTTATATTTGTTTTTTGGTTCGAGTATCTGTAATCCTATTTTATTATTAAAATTATCAGCAGCACCAGTCATAGGTTCTATAGCAATAACATTAGTATCTTCCGGTGTGTAAACTTGTAAAAAGGTGTATTTTGAAGACGTTTTTATTTTAAAACTGTATTCCGGTGTAATAAACTCAACCTTATTAGATTCAAGAGGATAGCCATCATCTAATTTAGCATTTTTAAGGTTGTAAGGCAGACTAAAATCTAAAGGTTTTTTACCGTTAATAATTTGTTGTTCATCAAAAGTATATTTCAGTTTACTTTTAAAATTAATTGTACTTTTAGCTAAGTCTGAACTCAAAAAATAAGGATGCCACCCTAAAGTAAAAGGGAAGGATTTTTGATCTTCATTTATAATTTTTGCTACTAAATCAAGCCCGTTTTTATTTAAAGTATAAGTTAATTGTAAGTTGAATTTATAGGGAAATCCTTCATTTAATCCTTTGTTTTTATATTGTATGGTAATTGAGGCATGGTTAGGAGTTATTTCTTTTTTTATAGAACTAAAAGTTTTATTGAAAACCAAACCGTGTAATGCATTATTTTTATCTACTTCGTTACACTCTAATTGATAGTTTTTATTATTAAAACTATACTTGCCATCCTTAATGCGATTTGCAAATGGAAATAGGATAGAAGAGGCGTAATTATTTTTATAAGATGAAGGTTTATAGTCTGCAAGCAATTTAATATTATTAAATAAAAATGTACTTAAACGTCCACCTTGGGTAAGGCAAATACTAACTTTTGAAACATTATCTGGGCTTGTAAGTTCTATAAAACTTAAATTATTGTTTTCTATATGCGTTATTGTGTACAAACTATTATAAAGATTTTCTTAAGATTAAACTATTTGGATTTTCGACTTGCGCAAATTCATTTTTTAAAATCATTTCTGCCAAACGTTGACCCATAAGGTTAAAGTTGGTCGAAATTGTTGTAATACCACCTTCGACTATTTCTTTTAGAAGTGTATCATTATAAGATATTATGCCAATATCTTTTGCTAAAATCAAGTGCTTTTCTTTAATAGCTTTTATTATTCTAATTAAATTTTTATCATCTAAAATGATGTATAATTCTTTATCAGATAATACTCTATCATTTAAAGTATCTATAACCTCATTTTTAATATTATGGTGAGTACAAAATAGATTAAAACCATCTAAAAGCCCTTTTGGTTGACGAGACTTGCTGTACAATAGAATTACTTTTTCGTATTTTTTTATTTTATCTAAACCAGATTCAAGACCTTGGTAGATATCTTTCTTGAAATTTTGATGTATTGAAGGGTATTTTAATAATTCCTTGTGTGTTTGGTCTAAAATATAAACTTTATTTTTTGGAAGGCGATCTATAATGTTTTCTGTTTCTTTAAGGTTTGCAGGCATAATTATATAATGACTATAATCTCCAACATTATCATTAATAAGTTTATTAAATACATCATAATTAAAATGGTGAAAGAAAATATCAACTTGAACATTTTTTCCCATACCAGTTAAGAAAGCATTGTATAGATCTTCTTTAAAAGAATTAAACTCATCAAACAATAAAAACACTTTCTGGTTTATGTCTATATCTACACTATTTACATAATAGCCTTTACCTACTATAGACTGTATTATACCTCGTGTTTTTAACTCGTTAAAAGCAGTAAGTACAGTATCTCTTGATAGAGAGTGTTGGTTTTTAATACTATTCAAAGAAGGTAGTTTATCACCTTTTTTTATGGTACCATTTATTATAGCATCTTCTATAGAAGCTACAATTTGTTTGTACTTAGGTATACCCGACTTTTCTTTAATAGTTACAATTCCCATTGGTCAAATATATAATTATTTTTTTAATAAACAAACTGGTAGGTACTAGTACGTGTATTTTAATAAATATTATTAATTTAGCAATCTATTGAGATTATATAATTGATTTATTATAAAACGAGCATGTTTATAAGTCCACCATTAAGAGAAATGATAAATAGCGAACAGCATGTGACCATTAAAAAACAATAAACGAATACATATGAAAAATAAAATTATTGTAACAGGAGGTTGTGGGTATATTGGTTCTCACACAGCTATTGAATTAATAGAAAATGATTTTGAAGTTGTGATTTTTGATGATTTATCAAATTCTACTGAAAAGACAATTTCTAGAATCCATAAAATTACAGGTGTAAAGCCAACCTTTATTAAGGTAGATTTAAAAAATCAAGAAGCTACAAGTAAAGCCTTTGAGGCTCATAAAGATACTTTGGGAGTTATCCATTTTGCAGCACATAAAGCGGTTGGAGAATCTGTAGAAAAACCATTGATGTACTATAAGAATAATTTATATTCTTTATTAAATGTATTAGAAGCTCAGAATAAAAATAATATAAATAATTTTATTTTCTCTTCATCTGCAACAGTATATGGGACACCGAATACATTGCCTATTACAGAAAACAACGAAACACAACGTCCATTTTCATCTTATGGAAATACTAAAAAAATAGCTGAAGAGATTTTAGATGATTTCACTAAATCGAGTCAAGATTTTTCGGCTATATCACTTCGATATTTTAATCCTATTGGAGCACATGAATCTGGCGAAATAGGAGAGTTGCCTAATGGGATTCCTAATAACTTGATGCCTTATATTACACAAACCGCAGCCGGAGTTAGAGATAAATTAATGGTTTATGGAAACGATTATCCTACAAAAGATGGTACACCAATTAGAGATTATATTCATGTAGTAGATTTAGCTAAAGCACACGTTTTAGCTGTAAAACGTTTACTTGAAAAAGAGCAAGAAACTGCTCTCGAGTATTTTAATTTAGGGACAGGATTAGGATATTCAGTTTTAGATGTAATAAACACATTTGAAAAAGTTACAGATTCTAAACTTAATTACGAAATAACGGGAAGACGTGATGGAGATGTGCCACAACTATACGCTTCAACGGATTTGGCTAAAGAAAAGTTAGGTTGGTCTGCAAATAGAACGCTTGAAGACATGATTAGCTCTTCATGGACATGGGAACAGAATCTTAGAAATGAAACTAAATAAAATATTATGATGCAATCAAGAACCACTTTATCGGAAATGTCTAAAGTATTAAACTTATCCATTTCGACAGTATCGAAATCCTTGTCTGATAGTTCAGAAATAAGTAAACCTACTAAAGATAGAGTTAGAGATTTTGCTAAACAATGTAATTATATTCCTAATAGTTTTGCAGCTAGTTTTAGAAAAGGCTATACTAATACTATTGGACTTGTAATACCTAATATAATAAATCCATTTTATGCTAATGTTTTATCTGGCATCGAAAAGCAATTGGATAAAAACGGTTATAAACTAATTACTTCTATTTCTTACGAATCTTTAGAAAAAGAGTCTAAAAGCCTTAAAAACATGTCTGCTGGTTACATAGATGGGCTTATTATTTGTCCATCTAAAGAAGCCGAGATTAAGAATGATTACAATCATATAAATTCATTATTAGATCAAGGTATTCCTGTTGTAACATTCGATAGAATTTGTGAAGGAATAAATTGTGATAGAGTTATTATAGATGACTATAAAACGTCATTTGTAACTACAAAACATTTAATAGAGGAAAAAGGGTGCAAGAATATTATTATGACTTCGCTTATAGATGGTTTGCAACATGGAAAGTTAAGAGCTAAAGGTTTTGATGATGCTATTAAAGATAATAAAGTAAAAAGTATAAGTTTAATAGCAGATAATGTTGAAGATTTAAAGAAAAAATTAAAAGTTATTTTAAAAAATGATTTAAGTATCGATGGTGTGTTTGGTATTACAGAACAAGCTGTCGTTCAAGCAATACATGTTATTAGGGACCTAAAACCAAAAAGGCTAAATAAAAACATTGCCATAGCAGGTTTTTGTAACCAAGAGCAAGCAAATTACAACCCAACTTTAATAGTTGTTAATCAAAATGCTGAAGAAATTGGAGTTGAGGCTGCGAAATTAGCACTTGAGAGAATTAAAAAAGAAGGTAAAAAAACATTTTTCACTAAAACTATTGCAGCTTGTTTTTTGTAAACAAGAATTAATAACATCTAAATATTTCTTCGATTAAATATTAAACAACAAGTTGAAAACATTTTCCAACAAGATAAGTGTAATAAGAAGTTTTCAATAAAACCTGCGAAATAGTTTAATATTCCATAAATAAAGGTTCACTCTAGTACTTTAAACTAGATTTAGAAACGGAAAGTAAAAAGCTTTAAAAACCTAAAGATCAAACTATCAACTCTTTAATATTGATACCGATATTAGCGAGAAGAACAATTTTAGTGCGTCTCATCCTAAAGTTTTAAAAAAGTTAATTATAGACAGAGAGGCTTGAAGTGAAACACATATTGAACCCAAATGGTGGCACAATAAGAAAACTGGAGATGGGCGTAAAGTTGATGGAATGCCTCATTTTGAGAAAGCGGTTAGTTTAAATTAAATTTTGGAATAATGAACTAGTGTTGAATTAACTTCATCTGCCATTTTTCAGTCAAAAAACATTAACGTTTAAACAAAAGGATTAACTTCTGCTGGTACGCCACTTGGATATCCCCAAGCCACATATTGCGACTTCAAATCATCCGTATCAAGATGCACAAAAGTTCTACCTACACCTATGCGTTTAAAACCAACATCACGAGCAGCTTGCACTAGGTTATTACGAATAGAGGTAGAGTAAGCTTTTATGTCAACCGCTTTGCAAGTAGGCATTTTGTGGGAAGAGTTAGATACTCCACCAACTTTACGATTGTGTGAAGGACTACGAGCGCCAGAGTTAATCCAACTAAAAATGGGATAACCTGTTAGAGCTTCAAGTTGCTGAAGCATAAAGATTAAGTGCCTATCCATACAGTTTCCAGAACCAGGTAGATCTGGACTGTCAAAAGCAGATAAGTCAATAGATTCTTGACTAACAATTGCAACAGGCTTCTTTTTGGATTTTTGCTTCTTGTAAACAAGAAAAGCACCAATTAGTAAAACTGACAAGGTGCCTAATCCAACATAGATATGTTGATTGTTACTTTTTACCACAACCGCAACCTTTTATTGGTTCTTTACTTTTCTTATATCTCAAGTATAAATCTGAACCAATTTTGACTGCACTTAATAATATGAAAGTTCCAAAAATATAGTTCAGTGTATTATTTCCTTTGTCCACGTTCATCTCTATTGCTTTTTTTATAAGATTGTATTTCTGCTTCAAGTTGATCTACATACTTTTCCAATTCTGTAATACGATCTCGTTGTTTGGTTATCGTTTTATTCATCAATGCGTTCTTACTCTCCAATTGCTTTAAGCGCTTTTCCATATTTTCAGACCACAATTTGTAGTTTTCAACTACAAGACTATTTGCCTGAACGTTTAGATTACGTATTTCAGCACTTTTAAGACGTTTTTGCATACCATATTGCAATAGCATTTCTATAAGTTTCCAGAAGCCCGTAGCTCCTAACACAATAGCTAATATTTTTAGTATATCCATAGGTTTTATTTACGCTGTAGTTTATGCTTAGCGCAGTCGCAGTGCGAGAGCGTTATTTAACTTCATTTCGATTTGCATTAGCCCTTCTTAATGCTCTTCTCTCTGCTGGTGTTGGTGCTTCACGATCAAGAAATGGTCTGAATTTTAATGGTAATTCTGCTACATAAGGATTTATATTGAAAATAATTTCATCCTCTGGGTCGTCAAAGAATCCTGAAACAAAGACACGACCATCATCATCTATCGCATAATAAAATGGTTTGCCTTGACGACTAAGCAAAGTTCCAGTATGCTCACCTTGTTGGTTCTTGTTTATAGGTGCAGGCAAGCTAATTTGCCAGCCTGCAATTTCTTTTCTTGCATTTCTGGAACGGATGCGTATGTCTTTTCCTATAACAATATTCTCGTTGAGAACCGCTATGATGTTTCGTCCTGGAGAGTGTAACATCAGCGGATTTATGTAAGCGGGAGATAATGCGATTTCCCTTTGACTATTTGCTGTATTACCACCGTCTATTGGATTCTGTCTCAGCGTACTTTGATATCCTACTATACTCATTATTGTGCTATTATTATTCCTGTTAATACAAGTAAGCCACCGCCAAAAAACCAGCGCTCCAGCTTACCTCTTTTTATTTTTTTGTTCTGTTTCTTAATCGTGAGATTTAGTTCTCCAATTTGTAGTTGGTCATTTTCTTGAACAAGTGATAGATTTTCAACCTTTGTTTCAAGTTTAAAAATAATAGTGTCTTTTTTCTGAACTAATTGACGCCACTTTAAACTTCTTAATTTGAGCGTAACTATTATACTATCTTGATACAAGCTATATTCTAATCGCTTAGCTAGAAAACGAGACTGCTTCAGGTCAAAACAGAAGTATTGGGTACTATTGATTTCTTGAACTATCGGCTTTAAATCTTGCGAAATAACCTTGCAAGTCCATAGTAGACATAACATTAATCCTATTGATTTTTTCATCGAGTTCGTTTTCTAACTTTCGTATAGTTTGAGTGCTTTCTGATATTCGTCCAGACAAACTATCGGCTTGTGTTTTTAAATTAGTTATTTCTATATCAAGTGTTTCATTTTTTAACTCAAGTGCTTTGTTTGCTTTCTCTAGTTTTTCAATGGTATCACTTTTCAAAGCTTCTTCTTGTGGGATGATGTAGAACACCAATAACAATATGAGTATCACAACCCATAATCCTAATAAAAAAGGTTTCCAAAACTTCATTATTCTTTAGGTTTGGTTTGGAACAATCTGTTTAAAAATTTCTCCAAAAGCAACTTATGGAATACCAAAGCAAAAGCAAAGGATTGCAATAAACATTCTATCATTTTTAATTGATAACCTCTTATGAAATAGAGTGCAATCCCATAGATTAAGCCAATGAAAAACACACGATAACGTGTTGCTATTTTTATCTTGAATACTTCATAGAAAAAATCAGTAGCGCGATAGTGATTCAAACCGTAAGCAATAACAATAAAGGTTAGTATATATGCCCAATCAAGGCTATTAAGATAATTTGAAATATGTTGTAAAATCTCTATCATTTTAGTTGTTTTTTAAGGGTTGATTTTATGGCAGAAATATCTGCCTGCAATGCTGTTAATTGATGATTTGGAAATAGATTTTTAGTAATATGAGCGACAATAACTATGGTAGCACCTGAAGCTAATAGTGCCAAGACAATCTTAGTTAGCGTGTTATTAGTTAAAGTGACAGTCACTTCGGTTTTTAACCCATCTTTATCTACAAGCCCATCTATAAGGTCTTTAATACTTCTTTTTTCTGGCATCTTTATTTTTAAGATTAGCTATATCACGTTCTTCAAATAGCTGTTCTGTTATTTTATCTACTTTCAGGAATTTCAATACACGCTCGTTTGTAATTGCGTTAAACTCGTCAGTAACAATTCCTGCAGCACCATAATTCTTCAAAAGATAAACTTGTAGTTGCTCTACACGTTTTCCTTTACTACCTAATTTTAAAGGAAAATCATCATTTGGTTCTGTTAGCACCTTGGTATCAATAGCGACTACTTTTGTTTCTTTTTGAGCAGAAACAATTGGTTTTAACTTTACTATAGGAATGGCTTTCTTAACAGCTACAGTTCTTTCTGTTTTATTAGGCTTAGTATCTTCTACAATAGTAAATTCAGCATCTACAGTTGTTTCTTCTTTTTCTCTGAAAAACAAATAACTCAGCAATCCTAGACCAAGTAAACCGCCTGCAATAAGAAATCCTTTATTTATAGTTTGCTCGTTCATTATTTCCCAAGGCTTACAAGTGCTTTACGCATTCCTGCGATATCAGCTTGTGTGAATACTGTTTTCTTTAATCGTTTCTGTGCAGCTCTGGATGTTTTAGGTCCAAAAATGCCATCTACACCATCACGTTTTGGTCCGCTACGTCCTAAATCTTCTTTGTAAATTTTTAAATAGCGTTGCAACACTTTTACATCTGCGTGGCGACTTCCTATTTTTATAGGGTAGCCTCGTTTTGTAATGATTGGCTTTGTACCTGAAGAAGAACTACCAGTATTTACAGGAACAAATGGTGGCGATTGATAGGTTGTCGAAGCTCCCGAACTAGTTGATGCTGCCGTCGCTGTTCCACCAGCGTTTGCAAGTTGCTTTTTCTCTTTCTTTTTAGTAAAAAAATAATAAGCAGTTGCAGCACCAGCAAGTACTATAATTGCACCACCCACGACTAAAAGGTCTTTATTCTTAGCCATAAATGATGGCGCGACTTTAGATTTAGTTTGTTTCATTGATTCGTTTTATGATTGATAATTTGGTAATCGATTGACGTATTTTGTGACATATTCTTTCATTTCACTTTGGCTTAAAAAACTGTTTAAATATTGCCACATATCCTTTTTATAGAGTTGATAAAATGCCTTAGATAAACTTGCTACTTGAGTTTTATCTCTTATTTTTTTTCCGAAGACACTTTTTACAGCATCTTCATCATCATTAAATGAGCCTTTAGATTCCTTGATTATTTTTGCATACTTTTTTGCAGAAATATCATCTAAAACTTGAATACCTTTTGGCGCAACCCATTTTTGAACGTCGGTCAGATAATTCATATCAAAAGGACTATTCCAGTTAGGTTCTTGTTTGGTTGTGCCTACATTTCCAGTAGTCACTTGCACGCCATTTCCAATAGAAGTTGAAGTGTTATTTTGATTTGTATTATTCTGAGTACGCTTTCGCGAAAGCGTAACAAAAACACCTATCCCGATAACCGCTGCACCAGCGCCACCCATCATCCACCATCCTGTTTTTGATATTTCCATATTATGCTGTTCTGTAGTTAGGTAGTGCCTTGATAATGTTGAGCACTATGGTTATTTCATCTTTATCAAAGCGATCTTTAAGTGTATCAATCAGGTTTTTTGAATAAGTCTCTTGATACGCTTTTGCTACTTGAGATACCTGAACTTTATCCTTCATTTCCCTAAATATCCCATACACTTTCTCTTCATCATCGCCACCTTGATACCAGCTTCCCCAGGCCTTGTGAATTTGGTCTGCATAGCGAGAAGCAGTACTTGTTTTTAAAACCAAAACTTCTCGATTTACAGCTTGTAATACTTTATTGAGGAAATGAATATCAAAAGCACTTTGAGACATTAATCCATTTGATATAGGTTGAATTTGAGCCTTGATAGCAGATAGTAATTTGCTTGTGCGCCCATCACGACTGCGCTTTCTTACAGAGAAGAGTGTCGTTCCTATCAAAAGTGTTCCAACACTTACACCTATTATTTTATGAGTTAGATTCATTTGCCTAAAAGTTTTAAGCCTCGACCTGCAGGTGTCAACATTGCTACATCAGATAAGTCTGCGTTTTTTGAAGTATTGCGCAGTAATACGATAATTCCAACGAGAACTACCGCTAGTATCACAGGTACTCCAATAGATAAAACCTTTGTCAAATTCTTCCCAAGTCCAAACAAATTACCACCTATTTCAGATAAATCAGATATCGTTCTGGTTGCCATATTAGAAACATCAAGGTTATTTTGATTAAGCCATTTGTTAAAATTAGGACTTGTAGTACACGAAGTAGAACCGTTAGTTTTCCAAGTAATGAGCCAAATCATTTTTGCATTCTCCTTACCAAGTTCGCTTTTAAGCTTCGCGTAATAGCTTGTCCAGAAGTCACACGGGTCGTCTGCTTCTGGAACTAAAAATATGCGATTATCTACGTTTACTTGAATGGCCATTAAATCTATCTTACAATGCGATTACTTTGTTTTTGACTTTCGGTTTTACTAAAATTATTGTCTTCCAGAAATTGCTGAAGACGTGCTTTAAGAGCTGCTTCTTTTTTAAGTGCAGTACGTTTGTCATAGTTGACATAAATCTGTCTACCAAGCCAAAAACCTACGCCTAAAGTGAGTATCGTTTTCATCTGCTATCCTTTGAAAATATTATGCTCAGGAATTTCTAATTCTCTCAGCCATTCTGCGACTTCAAACCCAGGATTGTCTTCATCTGCCTTTGCTGGAATTTCATTAAAACCAGCGATAACGATATCTGGAAAGCGCAGTATATAGAACTTTACAATGGCTTCAAGCGCCTGTTTTTGTTCATCGGTACGTGTGTCTTTATCCCAAGCTTCCTTGAGTGTTCTGCCACCCACATAAGCAATGTGTTTTGCTTGACCTGTAACTGCATTTTTACCGTGTGATATTCCCCATAAATCTATAGTCGTCGGGTTTTCTTCATCGATAATAGTCTGCAAAGTCCCATCTTGTAAAATGAGATAATCGATGCCTGGACGGTTCCAATTAAAACCACCATCACGTATGGATGATGTATGTTGTTTAATAATTACTTCCTTGTCAAAATCTTTAGCTTCAGAAGTATTGGTGCTTTGTATTATGAGATAATCTACTTTTTGCATCTGTTTAGATTAAGAGTTAATAGGGGATAAGCGTCTAAAACCTAACAGGCGATAAACGGGATATTTTTTAATAATCAGGATTTTATTAATGTTAGTCAGTTGTCAAAATATATTAAAAAGGATGTGCTGAATACTAAACATTCTGTAAGTCAATATGTTGGTGATACTTTAAATAATAATGATACATCGCATAACTTTTATAATAATAAAACAAAGTTGGCTAGTATTTTAGAATACTGTAAAGAAAAGGATGTTAAGATTATTAATGAAAAGTTCATGTTAGATAGGTCTTTTTAAATATCACACACTGTTTCTACACTGGTGTTAATATTTAGTGTCAAGGAAATAGAATGTAATTGCGTCAAATTTAAAAGCCGTAATTATGAAATCAGTCCAACTTATAGGATTAACACCTGAGCAACTTCAAAGCGCTATTATTGATGGTGTAAAAACACAATTAGAAGATTTAAAATCTCATTTTCAACCTAAAGAGCCCACCGAGTATCTTACTCGTCAAGAGGTAGCAACAATTTTAAAAGTCGATTTGTCAACTATTCATAATTGGTGTAAATCAGGTAAATTGTTGCCTTATGGAATTGGCAAGCGAGTTTATTTTAAAAGAGCTGACCTAGAAAGTTGTATAATTCCATTAGAACGATAGTATAAAATCAAAAAAGAGGGTGTTCAAAGCCCTCTTTTATTTTGTTCAAATGTTCAGTATTACGACAATGTAATACCTATTCACAAATATACACTCTTCTGTTGTTAGATTTTCTAAAAATCAAGATTACAAATGCGCAAACCAGAAGCTATTTTTGGGAGCATTCATTACTTTACTTTCATTCAGAAAGCGAAGTGCTCTTGTTTGATAACGAAACAATCAAAACAAAAAAGGTGAAGCAATACAGAGGTTTGTTATTTGAGTTTACAAAAAACGCCTTATTCATCCGTTTTAAACCACATTATTACTTTAACAGCAATGAACACAATGCAAACGATTTTAGTGTTGCAAATTGCATAGAAACGCTAAAAAACGTGTTTAATTCTTTCTGTGTTGACTTAGAACACCTTGAAATTATTAATATCGAATTTGGAATAAATATAGTAATACCTATACAATTAATTGATATCAGGGATTTACTATGTCAAATTATTTATCACGGACAAAATCAATTTGCTACACATTCTAAATATAGACATTGTAGGTATAGTAATTCTGTTAATAAATCAGGAATGACAAATGTTTATAAAATTATTAAAGCCTATGCAAAATGCATTCAGTTTCCTAATTATACGTCAACCAATACATTTAGGTTTGAAGCGAAAAGTAATCGAAAAAAATACATTAATAGCTTGGGGATATTTACAATTCAAGATTTGTTTAATACTCCCGTTTATGATAAATTAAGTGAAGTTATTTTAAAAGAATTTGATGAGGTTTTAATAATCGATGAACATGCAAAACCTAAACTATCTGAGACTAAGTTCAGGAACTTTGAAAAGAAGTTAAATCCATTGACTTGGAATAGATTACTGATGAAAAGTAAAAATACTTTTAGGAGGAATATAAATTCATATTATAATGCCTTAAATACTTGTGATACACATCTGAAAAAAGAAATAAAAAAACTAATGATTGACAAACTTAATCATTTAAAAAAGTGTGCCGTTTTAAGTATATATATAGATGAAATAAGCACACAAATTAATTCAAGTAATTTAAAGGCGTAATAAAAGGCTTAGTTTTAAATCAAATAGTATATTAAAGTATAAATCATTAAAAAAAAACCTATGAAAGTATTAGAGAAATCTGTGAATTCAATTGTAATATTGGTTTTGTTAGATTTTTAATAAACATAAAAGCCCTTAAATTGTTTGCTCATAACAAATAAAGAGTATCAATTCATATTGTATTACTTGAAAGTTAAATAAGTGCTGAGTAATAGGTGTCTGAGAGTTAGTGATTTATGTTTTTTGTGGTTTCTTTATACCTATTACATTATAAAAAATGCAAAAAGTGGCTACACTATTGATTTTAATATGTTCTAACGTTGAGTGACTTATATTTGATAGGCCTAACGGTAGACAGACACAAAAACTCAAAATATTTTATGAGGGTCTCATAAAACGGAGAGGGTGTGGGTAACTTAAATCCAATTTCCCTTTTAAATATCATGATTAAAAAACTACTACTAAGTTCTGATTAATAAATGAACATTATTTAGTTATTTCATAGCTTCCATGTTATTACAATTATACAGGAATTAACTTTGGCAGGATAGAAAGAGCAGTCCGAGATGTTAGTTTTACTACTCTCTTAAAAATATGCTCTTATTTTGAAATTGAACCAAAAGATTTTTTTGATGGTCATTTCAGTGATTAGTTTGACAAATTTGTTATAATATATCCTCTCTTAATAAATATGCATTTACCGAGCCTTTACTGATTAAGAAATTTAAAATTATTAGAATTTCTGTTTTAGTTTTTATTTCATGTTTTACTTTAGTTCTATTGAGATAAATATATTTTCTAACTAATTGCGCAGTATAGTAAACCGTATTTACTCCTAATTTTTTATGCTCATTTCCTCTAACTAAATCGCTTATCCAAAATACACCTTCTTCTATAAAGTCACTTCCAATTTGATTTAAGAATTGAGCAATAGAATCTAATACAGCTGGATTCTCAGCCAAATCTCTAACAGTTTTTTTGTAAAATAGTTTTTCTCTTTCTTTTAAGCTAACCCAATTTTTTGCATCCTTTCTCCAATGATTCCAAGCTAATAAGTAAGTTTTAATAATACTTTTATAGTAATGTCCTCCTTCATCTTTGCCGAATTCTATTATTTTTGGATAAAAAAGTTCCCAAATTAGCCAAAACTGTTCGTACTGATTTATCTTATCTTCTGCCCAAATAAATTGCTCAAAAAAGTATTTCATTTCATCACTTGATTGAAAATTATCAACAAATGGTTTTATAAACCTATCAATATCACTTACAGGCCTGTATAATACAAAGTATGAGTATTTTTTAAGGAATCTATATCGTAATGAAGAATCAATATCTTGGCTTCTGTCTCTGCTTTTATCTCGGTCTCTATGTCTATTACCCTTTATTAGTTTTTCACTTAGTGACAATACAATTTCTGACACATAATTAAGTAAAGTTTTATCTTCGGTTTTAATAGGGATTATTTGAAAAATGATATCTAAATCTTGTACTGAATAATTATCAACTTTAAAGTCGATATCTTCAAAATCCTTATTAAATGCTTCATCTAATTCTTTTTCATATTGCTTGAAAAACTCTTTTATAATTTCTTGATATGAAACCCTTACTCTGCTATAAGGCATATCTGCTCTTGTTGATTTTTCTTCTTTAATAATATTAAATAGAGGTTTGAATTTTAAAAAACATTGTAATATTTTTAAGGCATTTAATGGAGAGATATCCCATAGATGATTAGCAAAAGCCTTTATTGCAAAATTACAAAACTTAACTTGATGACTTATTGTTCGATTATCCATTAAGACTAAAAACAATAACGAATTGAGTTTGCTACTTTCACCAGGAAATAGATTAATTAAAAACGGGATAGATGAAA
Source organism: Lacinutrix sp. WUR7 (assembly GCF_016864015.1). Classification (NCBI taxonomy): domain Bacteria; kingdom Pseudomonadati; phylum Bacteroidota; class Flavobacteriia; order Flavobacteriales; family Flavobacteriaceae; genus Lacinutrix; species Lacinutrix sp. WUR7. The sequence continues at coordinate 2,283,693 of NZ_CP045067.1, forward strand.
TTGATACTTCAACACCATCAGATACTTGATAGTTGTATCCATCTTGAAAAGGGGCGGTTGCATATTCAAGTATTGTTTCTTTGCAAAATTCTTTTTCATCTTTTGTTAATTCACTACTATAAAATCTTATGAGTGTTGAGCAAGTAAGTGATGGAATAGCACTGTTAAAAAGATGAAATTGGGAATCACCATTTTTTAACCCATTTATAATTTCTTTAGTTTTATTTAATATTTTTTTAGTGTCATTTTGATATTCTTCATATTTTTCGTGTTTTTTATCTCCTTCAAGTTTGTACGTTGACCATAATTTTAGTCCTGAATGCTTCATAAAAGATAAACTCTCTTTGACTGCCTCTTCACTGTGTTTTTTTAAATCTGCATCAATTTCAGGATTTAAACTCACTAATATTTTGTCCCCTTGTACTTCGGTAGAGATATTCATTTTTCTTTTGTCAAGTCTTGCTAATAAAAGTCTTGTGGTTTTGTCTTTATCAGTTTCCTCATCTCTTTTTGGTAGTTTTTTGTGAAAGCTATCTATGATATCCCAAATTATTCTTGCTCTGTTTTTAGATTCTTCATCACTAATTTCTTCATTTTTGAATAACTGATAGTTTAAGGCTAAGCTTTCTAATGAATTCCATCTATGTGGGTCATCACATGTTTTAATTCTTTCATCAGCATATATTTCATTTTCAGACATTATTCCATAACCTATCGAGTATAAACTTTTAACGTGATATTCAGAAACGGCTCTGGATGTGTCGTAATGAAATAGTTTTTGACAACCGAATAGAACTTTGGCAACATTAAATAATTTATCAGGATACGCTAATACAACACTTGCAACAACAGAAGTTATTGAAGCGGATTTTGACTCTTTTATTAAATAAAGCAACCAGCTTTCAATAATTTCTGATTTATGTTTTTTGGCTATATCCAAAAGATGTTTTTCTAAAGCCATATGTATAGATTGTAATAGATATGGGGTGACAGGAGAGCCATTTCCTCTATACAAATGCCATAAGGATTGACTTATATATTGCTTAACTTTTATTTCATTTGTTAATTGAATTTCGATTTCTTCTATTGTATCTTTATAATCAGAATTGGCATAAAACTCAACTGTTTTATTTGTGAAGTTTATTATGAAATCTAAAGTGTTTTTAAAAGAAAATTTTAATAGGTAATTGATTGGTGTTTGTAATGCACTTGCAGTAGAATAATCGTGTTTAGAGTTTCTTGATATTGAATAATGTTGCTCCATACCTATGCTACTATACAATCCTGATTTTATTGGCGGTTCAAACCAAAATAAGTCTGCTAACTTTAATATATAGTCAGGTAAAGCTATTAAAGTAGGTAATGCTTCTAACTCTGGTTTTAAAATAGATAGGCATAAATCATAATAAGGGTCACTACGGTTAGACCAATTGTTTTCTAATACTTCATCAAATATTATCGATAATTCATCTTTTAATTCAGGAGCACCTTGATTTATAATTTTCACTAATTTTTTTCCTGAATCTTCTGTGTATAAATACTCGTCACTTAGTTGTAGCTTTTTGTAAAAATGTAAAGCAAATAAACTTGCTTTCTTGGTCGATTCTCCTTTGTTGTTGTTACTATTCCATTCCTCTAATAAAGGGGTTAAATATGATAAGTCTGAAATGTCAAAATTTTCAATGTTTTTGTTAATTAAATCAATAACAGAATGCCAACCATTACCTTTTGGTTTTGTAAATAAATACTTTAGGTCTAATTCTTTGCCAAATAACTTATAAAGACTATTATCAACTTCTTTACAGGCAATTCTTAAAAAGAATATCGACTTTTTTAAAATCGAATATTCATCATTTATAATTAACTCGTGAAATTGTGTAAAAAACTCATCTGAATAATCTGAAAGTAGAATAGATACAAGTGTCTCATCTTTCCAAGTTTGGTCAATAGATTTGTCTATAAAAACATTTTCTATAAATGACTTGATTTCATCAAGGTTCTCTATTAACTTATCTGATAACCATATTCTAAATGCACGCCTAATAGTTAAGGATAAACCAATTTTAGAAACGAAATCTTTATTAGATAAAGATTGTAAGTAAGTTCTTTCTATAAGTTTATTTAATCCCCATTCTTCATAAATATCGTGAGTAATAAAATAACCACCATTTGCTGAATTATAATCAATTATTTCATCGCTTTGCAGAAGTGAAAGAGTTGCAGGTTGGCATCCACTTGGGTTTACGAAAAAATTACCACTGTCGCTTCTTTCTTTTATGATAGCTAAAAAGCATTCTTCTCTATTTATATGAGTATTCTGTTTTCTGTAAGAAGAATTTTGAATTTTTTTTAGCCACAAAATATTTTTAAATTCTGAATAATTTATAGTGTTATCAATACTATTGTAATTTTTAAGATATTCATTAAGATAAAAAGGATTTAGTGTGATTTTTTTTAACCTTTCATTTATCGGTAATTGAAATTTGAATTCTTCTGATAATTTGATTAGTTCCGACTCTGTTAAATTATTTATACCTATTTGTTTAAACGGAAGTCTGAAAACTTCTATAAATTGAAATCTTAGGTCATCTAAATAACTTAATCTTGTTGTGAATAAAATAGACCAAGAGTTTTTAATTAAAGCGGAAATGAATTCTTTGATGGGTTCTTGGTTTTCTAAATCTGATATCTTTTCAGCTGAATCAATAACAATTATTTTCCTTTCTTCTTTGTTATGTGCTTCCGTAAAGTCATTTAAGGATAGATTATGGTGTTTTTTAAAAAGTAATTGAATATCACTAAGTTCAAATTCTGATGCCTTAAAAATATAGAAAGGGAATGAGTCTTTATTATCGTTATAAAATTCTTTTATTATTGCTGTTTTTCCACAACCACCTTCTCCACTAATAATAACAATTCCAGATTTGTCAACCTCTTCTCGGATATCATTAATAATTGATATTCTATCAATTATTATTCTATTTTTCTCATATTCAATGTTTTCCTGAATAGGTCTAAGTAGATTTTCAGAGTGATTTTTTATTTCATTTAAACTATCAATTACGCTCTTATCTAAGCTAAAAAAGAAGTCATTTAAGTAATTGTTTTTTGGAAGAGCAAGTTGTCTTTCAAAATGACTTGGAACTCTCCATTCAATTTCTACTTTAAGTTTTTTAGCGATTTTTTCTATTTCTTTTTTGTAAGCTGGGTTTTTTACTTTCTTTGTTGAACTTTCCGAAAATTCTTGATTCAAATAAAATAGAATCTTATTTAGTTTAGGGTTTTCTCTTTTACCTTTTTCTATTGATTCAATTATTTCATCTTTATTATCAGATATTTTTGTTTCATAAAATTTCGCTTGAAATCCAATATATATACCTTCGAAATTTATAGGCTCTGTTTCTATTCCTGTTTGATTCTTGAATCGAAAAACACCCGTATCATTTCCATACTCATTACAGAAAAGTTGATAAGCAAGACTTTCAAATGAAGAGGTTTCTTTGCCATTAAATTTAGCTTTAAAATTATTCCAATTTATCTGAATCATATTGCTCTAAAAAAATGTTATTTTGAATATAGGGAGAGATAATAAATATAGGGAAAATCAATTAGTTGATGTTATACTTTGATACAAATTCTGTTTTTTTTTTGAATAAATTATAGTTAGTTTTATAATTTTATCTAACTGAATTTAAATATTTTTTTTAAGAACCATGGTATTAGCTTCAATTTTTATATTAGAACATTTCTTATTTGATGAGCCACAAACTATTAATTTCGGAGGAAAATATACTTGCGAATTTTTACTTAACAAAGAGAAAACCGAAATCGAATTGACGTTAACCGAGAATGAAAAACATATTCCTGATTTCTTTGGTGATAATATTTCACTCATATCTGCTTTAGTCGGAGCGAATGGTACAGGGAAAACTACGGTTATGTCTATTGTCAATAAATTTAGAGATTTTAGCCGAGCTGTATTTGTATATGATGACGGAGGAGAAGAACCTATCATTGATAATAGGACAGGTGTAAGAGGCGAAAATGGGAACCCTACGATCAAAAATCAAATCAATATTTATTATAAATCCATAGAACAACACTCTATTGCTACAGATGATATACCCAAGCTGTATTATACATCTATACCTGATGTTGAACTTGAAAGTTTTTCATCTGCCTTAAATATTAACCCAAAACGCAACCAAACTATTGATGATTACCATTTTGATAAAATTGAAAAAAATGTATTGTTTTTGAGTAGTGATTTAAGTGTGGCTTTAAAAAAGAGGTACAGTGAAATACCGCTTTATAATAAATTATTTATTTCGGCAAAGCCATTGTCTAAAAGGGATTTGCGTAACACCTATGGTGGTTTTAAGGAAGATGGAGATATTGAAATTATCCAAAAACAGAATCTGGATGACCTTTGGGATACGTATGAAATAAAAGAAGAAAATCTAAACCATTTGACTAATAATGGTTTAGATTTTTTTAAAAATATAGAGGTTAATATTTTATCATACATTGTTATTGATGCAACCTCCATGAAAACTATATATAATGGTAGGCCAGATGTTCTTTTTGAAGAATTTTTAGTTAAGAAAGATTTTATTGAAAAGCTTATTGACTTTTTGAGTCACAAGATAGCTTTTATAGACAAGTATCTTTATCAGAGAGTAAAGAACGAATTGAAGGTTCTAAACTTTAATACGTCATTAGATTTATTAGATGGTTTAGATTTCAATGATGAGCTGGATAAAAAAGAAATGCGTGTTTTAGAAAGGTTCGAAAAAATTAGATTGACAAGTCTATCTAATTCTTCAAGTTCAGATAATGTCTCTATTCTATATAGTTCTTTAGAAAATTTGATTAATGAAGAATTAGGTGAAAAGGATTTTGAAAATTATAGGAATGGTGTTCAGAAAGTGCTCAAAAGAATTAATACACCTATTTCTGGGACAACGGAAATGCTAAATAAACAGATTCAAAGCTCTATTGATGAATTACAACGAGGTCTTAGATTAAACTTTCAAAGCCATAGAGATAATAGAGCTGAAATTAAAGCTCAAGTTGTAGGTGAATTTAAGCAATCAATTAAACTTTTTTCTTCTATTGTTCATTTTTACGATGTTTTAAAAGAAGTGGAAAAAAGAAAAGGTTTTGACATTAAAGACGGTGTATTAACTATGAATTTAATATCTATTAATTTTAATTCTTTCAAAGAATTATTGCAGGCTTACAGAAAAATGATAGGCTGTTTTAATGAAAACTCTGTGATTAATGCGCAAATTCTTCAATTCACACCTTCTGCGAGATTATCATTTGGTGAGAAGTCACTATTAAATTTATTCAGTGCATTTTATAGCTTTACCCTCAATAAATATGATTTTCAAAGACGTAAAAAAAATTATATTTTACTGTTAGACGAAGCAGATTTAGGATTTCACCCATTATGGAAAAGAAGATATGTGAGTTATCTTTTAAATGTTCTACCTGACATTTTTAAACAGCTTTTTGTAAAACTTGATAGTCATTCCACTATTGAGGAAGCTGAGGTTGAGAATATATCTCCAAAAATTCAAATCATTTTGGCAACTCATGACCCATTGGCGTTATCAGATATCCCAAATCACAATGTAATTTATATTAAGAAAGATGAAAATTTAAAATCAAAAATTTTAGGAAATATAGCAGAGGATGAACGACCTAGAAAATCATTTGGGGCAAACATTTCTGACCTTATAGCTCATTCTTTTTTTATCGAAGGTGGATTAGTTGGTGATTTTGCAAGTAAGAAAATTAATCAAACGATTGCTTGGTTAAATTTGCAGATGGGAAAAGATTTCAATTCTGAATATAAGATAATTGACGATCCAATATATCATAAAAAAGTTATCGAGTTAATCGATGAGCCAATAGTACGTCATAAACTCCGACAAATGTACATTGAAGCAACTAATGATAAAGAAGCAATAGAGAAAGAAATAGAACGTCTAAAACGTAAAATTAAAAAAAGATGATTAACATTCGAACTAATCAAACAGGTCATGCGTTAAAATTGCATCAAGATGGATTGAAAGGAGAAATTGTTGCAAGAGCAAAAAGGATTTATAAAAATCATAAAAATTCCATGGGAAGGATTCCTTTTCGTAGATTAATTGTTTTTTTGGAAGAAAATGAGTCAAGAATTTTGGTTAGCGAATTACCTGCTGTTATTGGAATACAGCAACAGCTATTTCATGAATTCGGTGATTCGTCTGACCTTCGAAGCGATTTGGAAAACATAATTAATTATAAATGGTTTCGAAAATATAAAAAAGGGAAGCACGATGGCTTTAAATTAGCTAAAGCACTTTCAATTGATGTTTGTCCATACTGTAATAGGAATTATACTACTTCTCACAATATAGAAGGTACTACTAAAAATGTATTTCCTGAATTTGACCATTATTACCCTCAGCGAAGATACCCTTTGTTAGCACTTTCATTTTATAATCTAATTCCAAGTTGTAATGTTTGCAATACACATTTTAAAGGTGATGACGACCCGAATGATGCTGAGCATAATATATTTTATCCATATTCAACTTTAAACCCAGTTAAGCACTTTAATTTTGATTTTTCACCTTTGGATTATTCAAGTCTAATTGGAAAGTCAACTAATTTTGATACATCAATTAATACTCTTAAATACACTTCATCTAAAGACATTAAGGATTTAGTTGAAGGTTCTTTGGATTACTTTAATATAGTGGGAACATATAATGCTAATCATAAAGGGTTAATTAAAGCCTTAATTAATAAGCGTGTCAATCACTCCAATTCTTATATGAAGAGTTTATTTGATAATTATGGAATCACAAGAGAAGAAGCATACCACATTCTTTTTGAATCATATTATGAAGATGAAAAGCTATTGAAACGCCCTTTAAGTAAGTTGAAGAAAGATATTTTTAACGAAATAGAATCTTTAAGTTAAAATTGAATTATAATTTTAAGGGAGTTCGATATATTCTAATCAACAAATATTAATCAATTTGTTAACTATTTTTGAGAAGTTTAGTAAATGTTTGGTAGCGTGGTAAAAAAGAAACCTCAACAAATTGATTATCAATAGGCTGAGGTTTTTTAATGTGGAGTCGGAGAGAATCGAACTCTCGTCCAAACAAGTAACCAAAGGGCTTTCTACACGTTTATTCTTTTCTTAGGTTTTCGATTGCAAGCTGGTTAAAGACAACCCACTTACAACTTATCTTTTTTATCTCGAAAGTGCATCAAAGCGCTACACAGTCATAGTCAATTTTTACGATATCTCAAATGGAACGCCATTAACTAAGGCTTTCCGGAGACATAAAGCTCGCTCACCTAGTGAGCCGAGGCTTAATCCTACTATAATTCGGATTAGGCAGCTAAAGCGTAGTTATTCTCGCCGTTTAAAAAGTTGAAATAAGTATTTACGAGTATAATCTCATTACTCGACGTGCTTACCGTTTCATTAATCTCGCTGTCAAAACCAGTCGACCCCAAAATTTGTAATGGTAATTAGTGCGTTACGCATTTTTGCTTTTAAGGGCAAAAATGCGTCAGGCTTTCCGCTATATCTTTTGCTAGAAAAAAGCAAAAGGATGTCGCTGCAATCCTTAACGCGCGCAAACCTAAACAAAAGCATCGGTTTACAAATGCAAAGTTATTAAAAAGTTTGTATAACCTCGCAATTCCTATTACTTTAGTGCAAAAATTATTCCAACAAGATGTTCCTGACAAATATTCGTGAACTCGTAATTAGAATAAATCCAATAGTATAACCATAAGATTCCCACTTTCGTGAGAATGAAAAAATAAATTTTCAATGAAATTCGCCATCATTAAAGAACGCAAAAATCCACCAGACAGACGTGTGGTTTTCTCACCAGAAAAACTAGCCGAAGCTCGTGCGCAATTCCCACAAGCAACCTTTGTTGTAGAGTCTAGCGATATTCGCGTGTTTCCAGATGCCGCATATAAAGCATTAGGATTTGAGGTGACAGAAGATGTGTCTGATGCAGATGTCATGATTGGTGTAAAAGAAGTGCCAATCGATAATTTAATTCCCAATAAAAAATATTTTTACTTTTCGCATACCATAAAAAAACAACCATATAATAGAAAGTTACTTTTAGCAATGCTAGAAAAAAACATCGAGATGTATGATCATGAAACCATTGTAAAACAAAGTGGTGCTCGATTAATAGGTTTCGGACGCTATGCAGGATTGGTTGGAGCATATAACGGATTTAGAGCATTGGGTTTACGTGACGGATTATTTAACTTGCCAAAAGTAGAAAATCTTGCAGATCTAGATGCTGTAAAAGCCGAACTAGATAAAATAACACTTCCAAATATTAAAATCCTTTTAACAGGAACAGGAAAAGTAGCTTTAGGAGCAAAAGAAATATTGGATCATTTACAAATAAAAGAAGTTACTGATGCATTGTATTTAACGTCTAAATTCACAGAGCCTGTTTATGTCATGGCAGATGTGATGGAATATGCAAAACGTAAAGATGGTAAAGTAGGAGATAAATGGGCTTTTTATAAAGACCCTACCGGTTATGAAAGTAACTTTATGCCGTATGCAAAAGAAACCGATTTCTTTATTGCGGGACACTTTTATGGCAATAATGCACCTTATTTATTTACCAGAGAAGATGCTAAATCACCAGACTTTAAAATTAATTTAATAGCAGATATTTCTTGTGATGTAGACGGACCAGTAGCTTCCACTTTAAAGGCATCCACTATTGCCGATCCATTTTACGGATATGATGCTAAAACCGAAAGCGAAGTTGCGTTTAATGCAAAAGACGCTATAACGGTTATGGCTGTAGATAATTTACCTTGTGAATTACCAAAAGATGCAAGTGAAGGTTTTGGCGAAATGTTTTTAGAACACGTAATTCCTGCATTTTTTAATGAAGATAAGCGAGGCATATTAAAACGAGCTAAGATTACAGAAAACAAGCAACTTACCGAAAGGTTCTCGTATTTACAAGATTACGTAGACGGAAAATAGTATCAGAATTTAAAAGCACAACATGAATAAAACAGCATTAATAACAGGAGCAGCATCTGGATTAGGTTATGAACTAACCCTTTTATTAGCTAAAGATGCATACCGTTTAGTCTTAGTAGATATCGATGCAGCCAATCTTGCTAGAGTTAAAACCGAATTAGAACGTGATTTTAAAGTAGAAGTTATAACACTAACAAAAGATTTAAGCCTTCCAAATATAGCGCAAGAAATCATGGATGATTTAGATAATGCGCCAATTGATGTGCTAATTAATAATGCAGGATTTGGATTGTTTGGTTCTTTTGCGGAAACGAATTGGGAACGAGAATCTGCGATGTTGCATGTGCATGTCATGACCACAACCCATTTAACCAAACTAGTGTTAGAAGGAATGGTAAAACGTAAATCTGGAAAAATATTAAACATGTCATCATTGGCAGCATTTCAGCCAGGACCTTTAATGTCTATTTATTATGCTTCTAAAGGATATATGCTTTCTTTTTCTGAAGCTATTGCAAACGAATTAAAAGGTTCTGGAGTTACGGTAACCGCTTTATGTCCTGGACCAACGAAAACACATTTTCAAGAAACGGTTTCAGAAGATAGCAAAGACAATAAAATAACTTTTAATATGGCTTGCGCAAAAGAAGTCGCAGCTTATGGTTATAAAGCGATGCTTAAAGGGAAAGCTTGTGCAATTCCGGGTGCTTTTAATAAGTTTTTGGCAGTATTGCCACGATTTATGCCAAGAAAAGCAGCAGCTTCTATTGTTAGAAAACTTCAAGAGAAGAATAGAGAGGATTAATTTTTTTCTGTTTTTTGAAATACTTGAAACATTCGAAAGCTAATTGCTAAAAAACTACCAAACCCAAATGTGAATAGCCATACTTCTAAATGTTGGTTTGGTTGTATAATCATGTTTAAAATATCTTTAAACAGTGCAGTTGGATGTTGTAAAATATCCCAAGAATTATATCTTAAAAATCGACCTAAGTAAATCCCAAAAGCGGTTAGTGGAAAGAGCGCATAAATAACATAGCTTACTTTGTTTTCACTAATATGCTTTTGTAATACTTCTTTTATATCTGCTAGACTTAAAAAGAAAAGTATTAATCCGTTATATGCAAAAGAGGTTATTACTAAAACATCTAACCAAAAATATGGGTTTTTACTTATTTTTAAATGAATCAAGTCGGTAATAATATAAGGTGCATTTGGCAAAAAGAGTAACCAAATGCCAAACCAAATTGCAAGCTGCCATTTATTAGTGCTCTCTTTACTTTTGAGATAGGTGGTTATGGCATAAGGGATCACTGCTAGAAATAGATTCCATATTAAGAATATGAAGAAAAAGGTATGTGTGATTTTCATGCGTATCATGAGTAAGAATATGCTTAAAAACATTGATGCGCTTAATATCGCAAGGACTTTGTATTGGCTAAATAAAACGGATTTTAAATTATGCATAGGCTTGTGTTTTGAATTCGAATATGAGGATGCTAATAAAACCTAGTGTGTATGCTATTAGATCGGAGATGCTAAAAGTACTTCCTAAAATAATTTTTGCTAGTTTGTTGTTGTCTAGGTTTGTGATTTCTAGAAAATTGGTGAGTTGTAAAAACTCGATGCCGTAAGAAATAATTAAAACTACTATTGCTAAATAAAAAGGCTTGGTTTTAATGCAGCTTTTAAACATACAATAGAGTAGTATTACTGCTAGATAATCTCCAAAAGTATGACGTATAAATCCATCTTTTAAAAAGATTGCTATTAAAGCTTCTACTATAAAAAGTAGGATAAAAGTAATGAAGTAGTTTTTGTTGTATTGTAGTTTCATGATTAAAAAGTATTACCCGAATCTAAAGACCATATTACCAAAAGAAGATATCCATATGCTATTGGAATGTTTAGTAGCATGATGCCACAAGTTTTTAGTATTTCTATTTTAAAACGTGGAGATACAAATGCTGAAATAATAAGGATTACCAATAATATAAGGTTTATCCAAAATGTAATAATTATATAACCTAAACCGATTTGTGTTATATTATACGGATTATCAAAATATAGATATACAGCCAATAATAATGTGCCAATTACAAAACTAGATGCTGCTGTTATTTTTCCTGTTAATATTAAATTTTTCATTGTAGTTACTATTTGCGTTAGGGATGGAACGGTTTGTTTGAGCTCTTTTTGTGATAAAACACTTTTAGACAGTGTTTGATGTGACATACAAAAAAGCGAGTAGTGAAAGCGCGACCCTCTGAAGCCTTTTGCGAAAGAGGGTAACGCCATAATTATTATAATCAAAGCTTAACCGTTAGTCCAATCTATTTTTCTAGATACAAACATGACGGTTGCAAGTATGAGGAATAAACCTATGCTACCAACTAATAGTGCGTAGTTTTCTAACTGAATGATTACGTAAATAAACGTGTATAATGCGGTTAGGGATATCCCAATAAATAGCGGGAATTTAAATGTTTTTAAGATGGATTTAGAGTAGAGCGTAATGAGTGCAATTACCGAAATTCCTGCAATGAGATAGGCTTTTAAAAAGTTACTGTGTTCGGAAATGGAAACGAGCAAGGTGTAAAACATGGTGAGCGCAATACCAATCATTAAATATTGAAAAGGGTGAATGTTTATTTTGCTCATGGTTTGTATGAGGAAGAAAATGAGGAAGGTTAAACCAATTACTAGGAACCCGTATTTTGCTGAACGTTCGGATTTTTGATATTCATCTACCATGACCATAAATTTGGTTCCAAAAGCAAAGCTGTTGAGGTTTGGTATTTTGTTAAGGTGTTGTTGCGAGAATGCTCTGTTGATATGCAATACTTTCCAATCGGCTTGAAAACCGTCTTTAGTGATGGTTTTGGTTTCGTCGTTAGGTAAATAATTTCCAATAAAACTTGGGTCTGCCCAATTAGAAGTCATGCTCATGGTTGTGGTTTTACCAATTGGGATGAGTTCTATTTGCTGACTACCATTAAAGGACATGGTGATACTAAAATTAGTATTTTCGGTTTTGGTAATATCCTCTTTTTTTAGAAAACCAGATTCTAAAATATCTAAATGGTTATTACTATTTGTATCGTTAAAATTGGTTTGAAACGTATAGGTGTTGCTGTTGAGTTTTAAAAGCATTTCACTTTTAATTCCTTTTAGGTTGGAGGTTTTAATAATTATGGTTGCTTGATCCCAGATGATATCTTCTTTTTTGATTCCTTTTGCGGAAAGATCTGTTGGGATGTAGTTTCCTGAAAAGTTCATATTGGTTGAAAATACTGCAGATTCAAAATTGCCTCTGTTTAGCGTTTTAGATTCTACAGTTGTTTTGGTGTCTAGTTTTTCCGGAAAAATATACGCGTAGTTTGTATGTGTTTGCGTTTCCTTGAAATAGGTTTTTGTTTTTTCGTTATACGTTTTTGTCTCGCTATAGGTTTTGTAAGGCACTTTTAAGATTGGACCATATACTAAAACATGTTTTCCCCATTTCTGATTTATTTCACTTACTACATCTTGTTGCCTATAGGAGCGTTCCTTAATTAAACTTTCTATAAAAGATAAAGGCACTAATAGTACTAAGGTTAAAAAGCCAATCATTAGCATTCTCGCGGTAATGGATGTTTTTATCCAGTTGCCAAATTTGTTTGTGTGTTGTTTTTGTATTTCTTCCATGGTAATTGAGTTTGTAAAGTACTTTGAAATTCAAAGTGGTTAAGTAAAAAAAAAGCCTATGCTTTTTATTATTCCCTAAAAAGGAGGGAGTTATTGTTTATTAATTATTTTTTCTAGTGCTTCAATATGTTTTTTAAATGCTGCTCTACCAAGTTTTGTGGTGGCATATCGTGTGTTTGGTTTTCGGCCAATAAACTGTTTTTCTACAGTGATGTATTCTGCTGTTTCCAGCGCTTTGGTATGACTTGCTAAGTTGCCATCTGTAACTTCTAGCAATTCTTTTAAAGTTTTAAAATCGGCATACTCATTTACCATTAAAATAGACATGATGCCTAATCTAATGCGATGATCGAATGCTTTATTTATGTTGGTTATTATGCTCATAAACTTCCTGCGAAGGCAGGAATTTTTTTATTTAATTTTGGTGTTGCGCTACTTTCGTTACTTTTCCATTTTCAAAATAGATGTCTAAAACGTCTGGATCCATACTAAAAAGTCCCGGGACAAATCCAATGCCATAGGCAATGTGATTTTGGTTGTACGTGTAAAAATCTTTTCCTAATAATGCTGTTATTTCTTCTTTTGTTTTTCCGATTAATATTTTGCTTTCCATTATATCTTCAGACATTTTATATCTTTCCTCGATATTTGTTTCCCATTCTTGTTTGTCAAAATCATTGGAAGGATAATACGAAACCGAAAATATCCATAAATAAATTAATCCGAAATAAATTATCAGACTCAAAAATATAGCTGGAATTAGGGCTATTAATTTTCTGTTTTTGTCGTTTCCTAGATGTAGCTTTTTTAAAATCCACTTCGATAAAAAGTAGGATGGAATTGCTAGAATGAGAATTATTAGAATACTCATCTATTGGTAATTTATTTCATTATCATCAATGTTTTTCATCTTATTAAAAAGGATGGCCATTGCGAAACAAATAAAGCCAATTAGTATAGAAACAGGTATTAATATAATAACTCCTTGGTTTGTTGTTTTTCGTTTCGCCATTTGGCTGAGGTATAGTTCTGCTTGTATTGACTTTTCATAATCATCAATAGAACCGTTTTTATCTATATCAAAACGTTCAAACTGTTGTGTGAACTTTTGGTTGGAATAGCAGGTGTATGTTACTCCCAGTGCATAAACTAGTAGCGTTGCTATCAACCCAATTTTTATTGCTTTACTCATTTCTTATCGTATTTAATATACATGATGGTTCCGTAAATAATGTGTAATACACCAAAACCAAGAACCCAAAGGATAAAACCATATCCTGGTAATAGTGCGCAAATTAAGCCTAAAATAATTTCTATGAAACCTAAATATCTAATATCTCCAATACTGTATTTAGATGCGTTGACTAAAGCAAGACCATAAAATATTAGCATTAAAGCTCCTGCTTGTCCGTATTTTTGTTGTGCTAAAATTATTAGTATATAAACTCCTCCAGTAATAAGCGGAATTAAAAAGTTAAGAATTAGTCGTCTAGAAGTACCATCCCAAACTTTTTCGTTGTTCTTTTTTGCTTTTCTAGTGGTTAAGAATATCGCAGTTGCAATACTAAAAAAAGCAACTAGAGCTAAAACCAATACGCACGTTTTAAAAACCCAACCATCTAAAAGTAGTGTACCATAACTATGATTGATTACCAGCCAATACGCAACAGCGGCACCAATAAGTGCGTAGATTCCTGCTAGTATTCCGGATAAGCCACTTAATGAAATAAAACGGGAGGATTTATTCATTAAATTTTTTATCTCACTGATGTCTTTTAAATAATCTTTGGCTTCCATATAAAAGTACTTTGAATTACAAAGTAAATGAAATTTATTGAATGTTTGCTTATAAATTTTTGTTAATTTTATGATATCTAATAAAACTATGAATCCAGAAGCCCAATATATAATTAATCAACCAGAACCATATCGTTCTATGTTAATGCATTTACAAGTAGTTATAGGACATACCTTACCTGAAGCAGAATTGAAATATAAGTGGCGCATTCCTTGTTACTATATAAATAACAAACCTATTTGCTATTTAAATGCAAGTCATAAAAAGGAATTTGTAGATGTTGGTTTTTGGCATGCAGCACATTTGCCTAAAAAGTACGAATCGTATTTAGTAAGTGAAAACCGCAAATTAGTAAAGTCCTTGCGTTATAAAACCTTGGAAGAAATTGAGGATGTTATTTTTATAGGAATTCTTGAAGAGGTGTATAAAAATAAAGACAAAAGTTTTTATAAATAGTATGGAAGTCTCTTTTTACTTAAAAGTCCTTTTGGAATAAAAACATAAGTTTATCGAAGATGCTTTCTAAGCTCTTCTTCCTCCTAATTTTAGAAATAAAATTCATTCTCCTCTTGACAAAAAGAGGAGAATGAATTCTAATAAATAATTTTGAAGGGTAGTTAAATTCTAAACCTTCCTCCAACAGAAATGACACGTTGTAAGTACCAAAAATGTTGGGATGCTTTTTCATTCGTATTGCTAGTTGTTCTAATATCTGGCATATTAATGAAACCACCTCTTAAATCGGTTTCAATAAAAAAGTATTTAAAGAAAGTAAGGTTTAGTCCAACGTTTAAAGAAATACCATAACCAGCAAGATGAAACTCATCATATCTGTCTTTTTGTAATAGCGTAGTATTTGTTTTTGGGTATAAAACTCCTGCTCCAAAACCTTCGGTTATATTTATTTGAAAGGTATCGGTGTTATTGATTTTTAAAAGGGATGAGATATCATCAAATCTATTTAATTCTAAATACACATAGTTTAATCCGTTAGTGTGTTCGAATTTTAAAAAATCTTTGGAAACAAAATATTCCTCACCGGTAAATTCTTGATTGTAAATACTGCCTTCTTCCTCTTCAGGAAGGTCTATATAGCCACTCACGTTTTTGAATTTATTTCTTTTCATTACATATTTCATGTGGTCTACACCAAATGCAATATTGTATTTGTCGGATATAAAATAACCAACCTTTACATTGGTTTGTGGTATGGTCATTCTTGTGGGGTTTATATAATCGACATGCCAACCTTTTGGTTTGTCTTTTGCAGAAGCATCATGAATAGTGAAATCATAACCATCACCTTGAAATCTAATATCCGATTTAGAAAAGGTTTCTCTGTTTCCTCCCCAACTTATAAAGAACTTTCCTTTGTTGTTAGCGGTGTATTTTTCTGGAGCAATCACATCTTCTTGTGCAATTGTAGTAGTTGAAAATAATATAAGACTGAATAGTGCTAAATATTTTAGCGTTGCATTTTTCATTAAAAAGAAATTTGGGGTAATTATAATGCGTTTATGGTTTTTCTAATAGCTACCAAGTTGGTAAGTAATTTCTCTAAATTATCGAGATGTAACATATTTGCGCCATCGCTTTTTGCGTTTGCAGGATCAAAATGTGTTTCAATAAATAAACCATCTACATTGTTTACTATTCCAGCACGTGCAATAGTTTCTATCATGTCTGGTCTTCCTCCAGTAACACCAACGCTTTGGTTAGGTTGTTGTAAAGAGTGTGTAACGTCTAAAACTGTAGGAGCGTATTGACGCATGGTTGGTATGCCTCTAAAATCGACAATCATATCTTGGTAACCAAACATAGTCCCTCTGTCTGTTATCCAAGCTTTATCGCTTCCAGAATCTTTTACTTTTTGTACCGCATGTTTCATGGCTTCGGGACTCATAAATTGTCCTTTCTTTAAGTTTACCACTTTACCTGTTTTTGCGGCAGCAACTACTAAATCTGTTTGTCGGACTAAAAATGCAGGTATTTGTAAAACATCTACATATTTTGCAGCAAGAGCAGCGTCACTAACTTCATGAATGTCTGTAACAGTAGGCACGTCGAATTTTTCAGAAACTTTCTTTAAAATTTCTAATGCTTTTTCGTCTCCAATTCCTGTAAAACTATCAATTCTACTTCTATTTGCTTTTTTGAAACTTCCTTTAAATATGTAAGGGATTTCTAATTTATTGGTTATTTCTAGTACTTTTTCGGCAATACGAAATGCCATTTCTTCACTCTCAATAGCACATGGTCCTGCTAAAAGGAAAAAATTGTTAGAATTGGTATGTTTTATCTTTGGAATATCTTGAAGATTCATCTACTTAAAATTTAAGCGACAAAGATAATCAAATTAAAAACTCTTTTTCATACTATTTCTCATAATCCATAATGCCATGATAAAGTTTGCTGCTACAAACAATCCGCTATAAACGGCAACTTGTTTTGTAACGTTTGAAAAATTAACAATCTGAAGACTTTCAGAAATGTAGGCGATTATCATATAAGAAGATAAGCATACAAAGGTGATACCTAAACCAAAATTTAATCTGTTGTTAGGTTTTATTAATTGCCATATAAATGGAATACCAAATAATAATATAGGATAGGCAGAAACACCTTCTATTTTATTAATGTCTGTAAACCAATACGCTATTATAGTTAGGAAATATAAATAAGGGATAAATTTGGAGTACTTAGTAATTAGGTTCATAATGCTATTTTTTTCAGTTAGGGAAAAATTAAAAATTTGTTTTAATTACTTTAGGGGGTAATTAAATATTTTAACGAAAAATAGGAAGAAAAATTACAATATTTTACTATTATAACAAATAATTAACTAAAAAGCGAGATTATGCTAATTTGAAGTATTAAAAAGTGTTAAAGTGATAAAAACGGATTTTTTTACAACACTTTTTATAAGCTATTGAATGTCAGTATATTTTATAGAAATTATAAATACTTAATAAGATGCATATTATCACAAGAATTTAATGTACCTTTGCACGCTTAAAATAAGGCACTATTATGGCTAATATTAAAAATATCGCAATTATTGCACACGTAGATCATGGTAAAACTACATTAGTAGATAAGATCATGTACCATTGTCAACTATTTAGAGAAAACCAGAATACTGGGGACTTAATTCTAGATAATAACGATTTAGAACGTGAAAGAGGAATTACAATTACTTCTAAAAACGTATCTGTTGTATACAAAGACACAAAAATTAATATCATTGATACTCCTGGTCACGCCGATTTTGGTGGAGAAGTAGAGCGTGTATTAAATATGGCTGATGGTGTTGTACTATTAGTAGATGCTTTTGAAGGGCCTATGCCACAAACGCGTTTTGTATTACAAAAAGCGATTGATTTAGGATTAAAACCTTGTGTAGTTATTAATAAAGTAGATAAGGAAAACTGTACTCCGGATGAAGTACATGAAAAAGTTTTCGATCTTATGTTCGAATTAGGAGCTGAAGAATGGCAGTTGGATTTCCCAACCGTTTATGGTTCTGCTAAGAACAACTGGATGAGTGACGATTGGAAAAATGAAACAGACAATGTGGAACCATTATTAGATATGGTTATAGAGCATGTTCCTACTCCTAAATTTGAAGAAGGTACAACTCAAATGTTAATTACATCTTTAGATTTCTCTTCTTTTACAGGTCGTATTGCGATTGGTAGATTACAAAGAGGAACTCTTGTTGAAGGACAACAAGTTTCTTTAGTAAAAGCAGACGGAACAATTACAAAAACTAGAATTAAAGAATTATTTATTTTTGAAGGTTTAGGACGTAAGAAAGTACAAAGCGTTCAAACTGGAGATATATGTGCACTTGTAGGTGTTGAAGGATTTGAAATTGGAGATACCATTGCAGATATAGAAAACCCAGAAGGTTTAAAATCTATTGCAATAGATGAACCTACAATGAGTATGTTATTTACTATTAACGATTCTCCTTTCTTTGGTAAAGATGGTAAGTATGTGACTTCTCGTCATATTAAAGATCGTTTAGAAAAAGAATTAGAAAAAAACTTAGCACTTAAACTAGGGGAAACTGGTAGTGCAGATAAATTTATGGTTTTCGGACGTGGTGTATTACACTTATCGGTTTTAATAGAAACGATGCGTCGTGAAGGTTATGAATTACAAATTGGACAACCACAAGTAATCATTAAAGAAATTGATGGTGTTAAATGTGAACCAATTGAAGAATTAACGATTGATCTTCCAGAAACCGTATCTGGTAAGGCCGTAGAGTTTGTAACGAAACGTAAAGGAGAGTTACTAAGTATGGTTGCTAAGGGTGAGCGTATGATTTGTGAGTTTATGATTCCTTCTCGTGGTATTATTGGTTTACGTAACCAATTACTAACAGCAACTGCTGGAGAGGCTATTATGGCACACCGTTTTAAAGAATACCAACCATTAAAAGGAGATATTCCGGGACGTGTTTCTGGATCTTTAATTTCTATGGAAAACGGAACAGCGATTCCTTATTCTATTGATAAATTACAAGATAGAGGTAAGTTCTTTATTGAGCCAGGAGAAAGTGTTTACGAAGGTCAAGTAATTGGTGAGAACTCTCGTCAAGATGATATGGCTGTAAATATTACAAAAGCAAAGAAGCAAAGTAATGTACGTAGTTCTGGAGCAGATGATAAAGCTAAAATTGTACCTGCAATTAAATTCTCTTTAGAAGAAGCTTTAGAGTATATCCAAAAAGATGAGTATGTTGAAGTAACGCCAAACCACTTACGTTTACGTAAAATTTGGTTAACAGAAAACGATCGTAAAAGAAACAAGATTGCTTAAGTAAAAACTTAAGTATTACGTTATAAAAATTACGTCAAATAGTTCACGCTAATACTGTGAATCTATTTGGCGTAATTTTGGTTTTACCCAAACCCGTCTTATAAAATTATCTTGCTTTAAATGAGGCTATTGCCAGTAATTGTCCTACTCTCATTAGAAATTATATAGAGATCCCTAAACTAAAAATTTAGATAATTGTAAAGTTTAAGTTTAGTATATTTACAAAAAATTTCAATATGCATTTATTATATTTCGATCCAGGTTTAGGCGCAATGATTATTCAAGCAGTTGTAGCAGCAGTCGCTGGTGTTATATTGTTTTCTAAAGGTTTAATGTATAAAATTAAAACTTTATTAGGCTTTTCTAAAAATCGGGAAGAAGATATTTTTGACGATATTGAAATTAAAGATCAAGATACAGAAACCAAACTATAGTTCGTGATAGATAACAGCAAGCACGCTTCTTCGTTTAGAGATCCTTCTGGTTATATTTTTACGGAAGAAGGAGTTATTAAGCGAGCAATATTTCCTATATATTTTAAGCAATACAACGCATTAACAACTTCTGGTTTTTTTGATAGTTTATTTAAAAACAAACTATTAATTCCACATCGGGAAATAACAAAAACCGAAGATAAGATTGTTATACAACCAGAAAACATTCCTTTTATAACCTATCCTTATGAGTGGAGTTTTAATATGTATAAAGAAGCTGCGTTATTAACGTTAAAGCTTCAGAAATACAGTTTAGAAAAAGGTTTTTCACTTAAAGATGCAACAGCATTTAATGTTACTTTTCATGATGGAAAAGCTGTTTTTATCGATACACTTTCTTTCGATTTTTACCAAGAAAATACACCTTGGCGAGCATACAAACAATTTATCACTCATTTTTTAGGTCCCTTGGTATTAGCACATTACCATGGCGCACAATCTTTAAAGTTGATGAGCAATTTTATAGATGGTATTCCTATTAAAATGTTAGCTTCTATGCTTCCGTTTAAAACAAAAATGAATCCGTTTTTATACGCTAATATTCATTTGTTAGCAAAGTTTGAAGACAAGCATAACGAAGATTATAAAGGGGAATCTAAAGCTTCCGCTTTATCTAAAAAAGGACAATTAAATATTATACAAAGCTTGTATGATTATATTAAAAAACTGACTTTAAAAGAACATAGTGAATGGGGTAATTACTACGATAAAACCAATTATAGTACAGATGCTTTTGTAGAAAAATCTACAATAATTGATACGTGGATAGAAAATGTGCAAGCAAAAACGCTAATTGATGTTGGTGGTAATGATGGTACTTTTGTTAGAAAAATTAATTCCGAATTAAAGCAAGCATTGGTTTGCGATATAGACAATAATGCGGTAGATTTTAATTATAAAGCAATTAAAGAGAACAAAGAATCTTTTATTACTCCTTTTGTTTTAAATGTTTTAAATCCTTCTGCAGCCATTGGTTTTCAAAATAAGGAGCGCGATTCCTTTATAAATAGAATGAAAGACTTTGCTCCAGATGTTACATTGGCTTTGGCAGTAATTCATCACATGTCCTTATCTGGTAATGTAACTTTTGAGATGTCTGCACAGTTTTTTGCTTCCTTTTCTAAATACTTGGTTATCGAGTTTCCAAAAAGAAACGATTCTTGGGTACAACGCTTGTTAAGTAGTAAGGTAGATTTTAAAGATCATTTTGATTGGTATACTTTAGAAAATTTTGAATCCGCTTATGCTATATATTTTGAAGTACTAGAAAAAAAACCTATTACAAATAGTGAACGTGTAATGTATTTACTAAAACCAAAGCATGTTAAGTAAATTAAGAAATAAGGTAATTACTTTTCTAGATAGCAAAAAAGAAATTCCTGTTATAGCAGCTGTTGCAGCAGGATTGTATCCTTTTCTTTTTAATTTTGAAAAGAATTTTACGCTTATAAACTCCTGGCAACAATTTTATTTTTATTGTTTTATATATTTATTATTACCAACAGTAATTTTTGTTTCTGTAAGTTTTATTACTAAAAAATATAACCTACTAAAAGGTAAGAGAAAATTTTTATTTCCAGTTTTAAACTTTGCTTTTTTTACTTTTTTCTTATATATAAACATGCATGGAATAGCAAAAAAAAAGATAGGATTACTATTTATTTTTATTGCATGTTTACTAGCAATCCTAATTTATAAGCATTTTAAAAAAATTATTGTTTTGCAATTTATATTGGCAATCTTTGTTATTCCTTTTTTAATTTTAAAGATTGTTGGTTTTGTTTCTTATTCCAATAAATGGATGGAACAACCAGACAATATTGAAGCTATTGTTTTTAAAAAGACACCTAATATTTATATAATACAGGTTGATGGTTATGCTAATTTTTCTGAACTAGTTAAAGGGCATTATAATTTTGATAATAGGGATTTTGAAAATTATTTACAGGATAATGAGTTTAAAAAATATTACAACTTTAGAAGTAATTATTTTTCGACTTTAAGTTCCAATAGTTCATTTTTTGCAATGAAACATCATTATTATAATTCACCAAAAGAAGCCCAAACCGAATTATATAATTCTAGAGATATTATTGTTGGTGAAAATCCTGTAGTATCCATTTTAAAAAATAATAATTACAAAACAAATTTGCTATTAGAGTTTTCTTATCTATTACTTAATAGACCTAAAATAGCATATGATTTTTGTAATATTGATTATTCCAACATTTCATATTTTTCTAGAGGATTTGAAAAACAAAATGATTTAGTTGCAGATTTAGATAAAGCAATAGAAAACAATAGCGAATCTGCAAACTTTTATTTTATTGAAAAAATTTCTCCAGGTCATGTTACAACATCCGAGTTTGCTGGTGATTCTAAAGATGCAGAACGAGAATTATATTTAAAAAGATTATTAGAAACAAATATTTGGCTAAAAAAAATAATAAAGACTATAAATACTAAAGATAAAAATGCGCTAATTGTTATTAGTGCAGATCATGGTGGGTTTGTTGGTTTAAACGCAACTCCAGAAGCTAGAAAGAAGCAAACAGACGACAAAATAATTAAATCTATTTTCACTAGTACGTTAGCAATAAAGTGGCCAAATGAAGCGCCAGAATTTGATACTGAATTTAAAACTCCAGTTAATTTTTTTAGAATATTATTTGCTCATTTGGCAGAGGACGCATCTTATTTAGATAATTTACAAGATGATAAAAGCTATATGGTTATTAAAAAAGGAGCACCTTATGGAGTTTATGAACTAATAAATGAAAAAGGAGAAGTTGTTTTTAAAGAATTATCTAAATAAATACTAATAAAATTAGTACTTTCAGCCTTATAAAAAGAAATCAAATTAGTTTTACTATCCATAAATATAACCCAGAAAATAAAGCACTTTGGAACAACTTTGTTGCCAAAGCTAAAAATGCTACTTTCTTATTTCAAAGAGATTTCATGGAATATCATCAAGATAGATTTGATGATTTTTCGTTATTAATTTATAAAAATGATAAGCTAATTGCTGTTTTACCAGCAAACATAACTAATGAAAACGTGTTTTCACATCAAGGATTAACCTATGGAGGGCTAGTTGTTTCAGAAAAACTAAAATTAAAGGATGTTGCTCGATGCTTAAAAGCAGTATTAAATTATTATAAAGAAAAAGGTGTTAAAACTTTACAGTTAAAACAGTTTCCTTCTATTTATAGTCTAGTACCTAATGATGAAATGCAATATCTAATGTTTGTTTTACAAGCAGAATTAATTAAAAGAGATACACTTTCTGTTTTAAATCTAAAATATAAACCAAAACTATCTAAAGACCGAATTGCTGGAAATAAAAGGGCTTTAAAACAAAACTTGGAGGTTAAAGAGGTTGCAGAATTTGATGCCTTTTGGAATACCATTCTTATCCCAAATTTGAATGCAAAACATGAAGCACAACCAGTACATTCTTTACAAGAAATTAAAAATTTAAAAAATAAGTTTCCCAAAAATATTAGACAATTCAATGTGTATCAAGATAATGTTCTTGTAGCAGGAACTACTATTTTCGAAACAAACCAGGTTGCACATTCGCAATATATTTCTGGAAATGCAGATAAAAATGTTATTGGTAGTCTTGATTTTTTACACCTATATTTAATTAATGAAGTTTTTAAAGATAAAGCGTATTTTGATTTTGGAATCTCTAATGAAAACCAAAGCAAAAATATAAATCAAGGCTTGCAATATTGGAAAGAAGGTTTTGGAGCAAGAACCATTACCCAAGATTTTCACCAAATAGATTTGAAGAATATGGATAATTTAGATACTATATTTATATGATTAAGTTTCTAGACTTACATAAGATTAATGCGCGTTTTGATATTCCGTTTCAAGAACAATTTAAACAGTTTTTAGATTCTGGTTATTATATTTTAGGAAAGCAAGTTGCTACTTTTGAAACCAATTTTGCAAGCTATTGTGGTACCAAACATAGTATAGGAACAAGTAATGGTTTAGATGCTTTAATTTTAATTTTTAAAGCCTATAAAGAACTTGGTTTGTTACAAGATGGTGACGAAGTTATTGTGCCTGCAAATACCTTTATTGCAAGTTTTTTAGCTGTTATCCATTCTGGATTAAAGCCTGTTTTTATCGAACCAGATTTGGTAACCTATAACCTCTCCCTTTCTGAAATAGAAAAACAAATAACTCCAAATACCAAAGCGATTCTTGCGGTGCATCTATACGGACAAATAGCAGATATGCAAAGTATAAATACACTCGCAGAAAAACACGGATTATTGGTTGTTGAAGATGCAGCACAAGCACACGGAGCAGTGTATGAAAACAATAAAAAAGCAGGGAATCTTAGTGACGTAGCTGCATTTAGCTTTTATCCTGCCAAAAATCTTGGAGCATTAGGTGATGGAGGAGCTATTACTACAAATAATGATGCCTTAGCTGCAGTAATAAGAAAACTGAGAAACTATGGTTCTTCTAAAAAGTATTTACATGATACCATTGGTTTTAATAATAGGTTAGACGAAATACAAGCCGCTTTTTTAAACATAAAGCTTCCAAAGTTAGATGCAGATAATGAAAAACGACGAGAAATAGCAAAGCGTTTTATTTCGGAAATTAAAAACGAAAAAATAACACTTCCATTTTATGATAATTCTAAAAATCATGTGTTTCATCTTTTTGTCATTTTAGTAGAAGATAGAGCCGATTTTACAAGTTTTTTAAAGCAGAATGAAATAGAAACACTAATACATTATCCTATTGCGCCACATAAGCAAGAAGCATTAAAGGATTTTGCTTCTTTAAAATTACCAGTAACAGAACTTATTCATAAAAACATTGTAAGTTTACCAATAAGTCCTGTTTTAACAAAAAAAGAAATTACCCAAATTATACAAACTATAAACGCATATTAATTGAAACTGTTTTATCTGTATTTAGAATCACAAAGATCTAAATACAATAAAAGAACATACTTAAATATTTGAAACGCTTATTAAATTATATAAACTCTAATGTTCTATTTAAAGTTGCTTCGTTAAATTCGGCAGCAGTTTTAACTAAAATAATTACAGGTTTTTTAACCTCTAAAGCTATTGCATATTTTATAGGTGCAGAAGGAATGGCTTTAATAGGGAATTTGCGTGATTTTTTACGATCTGCACAGTCCATTTCAATTCTAGGTCTTTACAATGGTGTTGTAAAATATGTAGCAGAATTTAAAGAGAATGCTTTAGAGTTAAGTAAAACTTTATCTACCGTGTTCTACATTGGTTTTGTTTCTACTTTTCTGGTTTCTTTTTTGTGTTACTTTAATACAGATTACATTAATGATTCTCTGTTTCCGGGATATAGTGACTATGCTTATGTTATAAAAATATTTGCAATTGCATTGCCTTTTTATACCTTAAACATGTTCGCTTTTTCTATTTTAAATGGCTTTTCTAAGTATAAATTAATACTGATTATTAATATAATCGGTCAAGTTCTCGGGACCGTTGTAACCGTTCTTTTAATTTGGTTGAATAGAATAGATGGCGCATTAATAGCAATTGTAATAGCAGAATCTTTAATCTTTTTAATAACCTTAGTTGGTATTTTAAATCAACGAAGTTTAATCCCGTTAATCAAGATTAAAAACGTTAGACTTTCTTCTATTAAAAAATTAAGTTCTTATTCTATAATGGCACTGTTTTCAGCCATCGTTTTACCAATAGTTTCGGTTGTTGTTAGAAATTATATCATAGATAATGTTAGTTTGGAAGCGGCAGGTTTTTGGGAAGCAATGACACGAATATCTAAATATTATTTAATGTTTGTAAGCTCCTTATTAACATTATACATCTTACCGCGTTTGTCAGAAATTGATAACGTTAAAGAATTTAGAAAAGAAATTTTTGGTTTTTATAAAACCATAGTGCCAATATTTGCTTTAGGTTTAGTTGTTATTTATGTGCTTCGATCTTTTATAATAACAGTGGTGTTAACGGACAAATTTAAACCTGTTGAAGATTTGTTTTTTTGGCAATTATTAGGTGATTTTGTCAAAGTATTATCGGTGGTAATTTCCTATCAATTTTTAGCCAAGAATATGTTTTGGCACTATATCATAACCGAAGCTTTTTCTGTACTTTTAATGTATCTAGCTAGTATTTATTTTATAGATTTATATGGTGTTAAAGGGGCAGCAATTGCCCACTTTGTAAATTATGCAATTTATTATATTATCATTTTATTAATCTTCAGTTCTTCACTTTTTGGTGTGATTCCAGATGAAGTTGAAGAAGATGAAAAAGACTTAGAAGTTTAAATCATGAATACAAAAACCTGTCATATTTATTTAGATAATACACCTTATGCTTTTAAAGTGAAAGGTGATTTTTTCTGGGGAAAAGAAGAATTGCTATACAATAAAGCCGATAGTGTTTTATCCAAAATGTCTTGGGAAGCTGAAGGGTATAAAGTGGTTACTGCTTTTATAAATGATGAATTTGAAAGATTAAAGAAGTCCCTAACCCAAAATATTATGGATGCCATAAAAGCGAATAATATTTCTTTTAACGAAGATACGTTTACGCTTGAAAAATACCATGAGGTTGTTAATACCAATGAATTACATAATCAAGTTATTGATATTACTAGAAATTTAGAAAACAAAGATTTCGATTTTAATATAGATGCCTTGGCAGAGCGTTTTGGTGATATTTTAGGGTATAAACTAACCTCTTGGGTAGAAGAATTGCAAAAATCACATATACAGATTAGAATAAGTAGACCAAACTCATTAGATATCAATCCGCCACACAGAGATGGGTATTTAAGCTATTGGGAAGACATTATTAATGTTTGGATACCAATTGTTGGTTGTAATGAAAAGGCGTCGTTACCTGTTCTTCCCGGAAGTCATTTAATTCCGGAAAACGAAATTTTAAGAACCGAAAGCAAAGGAGCAGAGATAAATGGTAATATATATTATGTGCCATGTATTTTAGAAACCAAAACCGGAAGTATTAAAATGATAAGGCCAAACCCAAAGCAAGGGGAAGCTTTAATTTTTACACCTTTCTTAATTCATGGTGCTGCAGTAAATAATAATAAAGATATTACTAGAGTATCTTTAGAGTTGCGTTTCCCTAGAATTTTAGATTAAATTTTAGATTGCCATTTTTCTAAATATATTTTTGCAGCATCTACATAATGATGTTCTTTTTCTATGAAAGCTCTAGCATTTTTAGATATTTCTGTGATTTTGTTAGGATTTAAGATTAGCCACTCCAGTTTTTCAGCAATTTTTTTGGCATCAGGTAAAGCGTTAATCGCAATAGTATCTTCTTCAATATTAAAATAATCTAACCATTCTTGTTCGGCTCCAGTAAAAACCACTTTTCCTTTTGCCATAGCTTCCAAAGCATTAAAACCTTGGTCGTAAGCAAATACTTGATCTAATAAAATATGAGCAGTATCAAAAGCTTTAATATATTCTTGGTATGGTAAACTTTTTACAGTAATGATTTCTATTTTATCTGCATGTTTTTTATTTAAAATAGCTAAAGCTTCTTCAAAAATGTCGTTTCCTTTTTTGTAATAATTAAAAGAATTAATACCGTGAAAAATAACAATCTTACCAGTTACCTCTAAATCTATATATTTCAATTTTTCTAGATTAATTGGGTTAGGAGCCTTTCCTAAATATTTTTCATTTCCTATTAAAGGGATGTGGTAGTCTAAGTCGCTAGCAATAACCCCTTTTATGTTTTTATAGACATATTCATGCAGCTTTACATAAGGAGTAGTTAAGTACATTAAAGCATGCCAGAAATCTTTTTTCGTGCTTTTGTTATTAAAATAAGGCGTGAGTATGGAGTATCTAAACTTTTTATCGTGTGCATATTTTATGCTAACATAGTCTGTACCACAAGAAAGCAGAAAAACATTTTTATTGTTTTTAAAAATAAAATCCAACAGTTCCTTTTCTACTTTGGGTATGGTATTAAACGGGGTTTCATTAATTAGCTGTACAATATCAAAACCAGTTAGTTGTTCTTTAAAATCATTAAATTGCTTTTTAACACTTAACGAAGTAATTTCAAAACCAAATAACTTGTATAAAGCGGTTTTTACTTTACTAGAAAAGCCTGTTGTGTATTTTAAAGAATAAGATATATCTACTTTTCTTTTTTTAAATCCATCGCCATGACCTACCACCAATACTTCATGGCCAAGTTTTTGCAATCCTTCTTTTAAAGTATAGTGCGAAGAGTTATATTCTCCTAATAATAAGATTTTCATTTACTATATTTGGTTTCTAATAAATTATCCATTGCAAAATAACAATAAAAAAAAGATTTGCGTAGTTACTTCTTCTCTTGCAAAAGGAGGAGCAGAAAAATCTTCGGCAACCCTTACGCATATTTTGCATAATTTAGGTTATGATATTCATGTTGTAACAATGTTATCGCAAGTAGAATATGCATATTCTGGTACGCTTTTTAACTTAGGTGAATTTAAAGATAAAAACGATACTTTTTCAGGAAAAATCAAAAGATTCAGAAAATTTAAGAAATACCTTAAAAAAGAAAACTTCGATGTTGTTATTGATAACAGATATCGTGTGTTGGCGTATAGAGAATGCATCTTTACTAAATATTTGTACAACAATATTCCTGTAATTTATGTGCTTCATAATTACGTGCAAGAAAAAACGTTTACACCATATAAATGGCTGAATAATTGGTTGTATAAAAAGGAAACATTTACTGCTGTTTCAGAAGAAATTAGTCAAAAATTTAAAGAAGAATTTCAAATTAAAAAAATGCATACCGTTTATAATGCGTTTAACTTTGAAGAGATAGAACAAAAGGCTTCCGAAGCTAATACCTTTGAAATAGAAAATAACAACTATATTATTTTTTACGGAAGAATAGACGATCACCATAAAAATATTAGCTTATTATTACAAGCATATAAAGCATCCAAACTGCCAGAACAGCATATTAAATTATTAATATTAGGTAATGGAGATGATTATAATAAGATTGTAAATTACACCAAAGAATTACAGCTCGAAAATGATGTAGTATTCAAGGGGTTTACTGCAAATCCGTATCCGTATGTGAAAAATGCTTTATTCACCATGCTTACAAGTAGACATGAAGGTTTTCCTATGGTAATTCCAGAATCGTTAGCATTAGCAACTCCTGTGATCGCTGTTAACTGTACCTCGGGACCAAAAGAAGTAATAGAAAATAGGGAAAATGGATTGCTAGTAGAAAATTATGATGTAAATGCCTTAGCAGATGCAATGAATAGTTTTATATTTGACAAAGTACTTTATCAGCATTGTAAAGCAAATGCTAAGCAAAGTGTAGAAAAGTTTTCTGTTGAAAATATAAGTAAAGACTGGAATAAACTAATTGAAAATTTAAATGAAAACTAGCGTAAACGACGTTAAAATTATTGAAGTACCAACAGTAAGTGATACTCGTGGTAAGCTAGCTGTTGTTGAAAAAGATTGCATACCATTTGCCGTTAAAAGAGTATATTATTTATATGATGTGCCAAGCGATTCTTATCGTGGTGGTCATGCGCATAAAAACTTATATCAGTTTCTAATTCCTTTAAGTGGTAGTTTTGAAGTGCATTTAAAAGATGGTGAAAACGAAAGAAAAATAACCTTAAATAAACCCAATAAAGGCTTGTTAATTGTCCCTGGAATCTGGCGGGAAATTGATAACTTTTCTTCTGGTTCTGTATGCTTGGTTTTAGCTTCTAACGAATATGATGAAAGCGACTACATAAGAGCCTATAAAGACTTCGAGTTATTTAAACGGACTTAAATTAACATGAAACTGTCTTAATACATTTTGTGTTTTCATTAAAAAGACTAAAACACTTTTATTACAACTAAGTAAAAAACGCTGTTTCGCGTTTAAATTACTTTTATCTAAATGTTTTAAGTAAAAATCCATCTGTTTTTTATTACCCACAAGTTTGTATTGTAATGCAATAGAAAATCTATTTAAATCTAGATACGTTTTTAATGAAGCATTGTTTTTCGCTTCTTCTTCGTAGGCCTCTAAATCTAGAAAATTTCTTAAGTTCGTATTAGAGTTTGAGATTCTGTTTTCTGCATGCAAGTTGTAAATAGCAGTAACATTACTATTAAAAGCGACTTGGTGTTGTATGGCGATTTTAATCCATAAGTCGGTGTCTTCGCCAGCTCCAAATGTGATTTTTTCATCAAACCCATTATAATCTTCTAATATTTTTTTAGGAACCATTACTGCAGATGTCCAAGCAATACAACTAAATATACTAGATTTAAAATAGTCTGTAACAATGCCATTCCAAGCTTTCGGAATATCTATATAATCAGATTCTAATGTAATTTCGCCTATTTTCTTTACATACGCATTTGCATACAAACCGCAATTAGGGAAATCTTCGGTGAGTTTTTTTAGTTGTGCTAAATGGTTATTTAGCCATAAATCATCCGCATCTAAAAAAGCAATATAATCTGCATTTGCTTTTTCAATTCCGTAGTTTCTGGCATGAGAAACACCTTGATTTTTTATAGTATGCACTTGGATCCTAGAATCCTTAAGTACGCTTAAACTTTGTAGACTGCCATCTGTAGAACCATCATTAACTATAAGGATTTCAAAATCTTGAAATGTTTGGTCAAGAGCACTCTGTATTGTGTTAACAATAAAATGTTCTTTGTTGTATAATGGAATTATTATGGAAAAAAAGGGCATTAATTACGTGTGTAAGTAACAAAGGTAGCTTAATCTGTATAAATCAAATAGGTAGAGAGAAGGTTTTTTTGAAAGTAAGTTTTTATCAAAAGAACCTTTAAATGCTTTATAAATAAAGGCAAACATATAATGAAGCTTTACTTTTTTTAGTTTAAAAAACACTTTAGTTATTAGTGTATAGTCTTTAGGGATTAAGTTTTGTTTTAAAAATAGGTGTAAAGCATCTACAGATTCGATAGATTTTTTTAAAAACAAGCTGCTTTCTTCTAAACCTAAATGGTATGTTGGATTTTCAATATGTTCTATTTTAATCTGTTTTAATTTTAAATGATATGAAAACAGCGTGTCTTCATGTCTTAAATTGGGTATATCTTCATCAAAAGAGACAACATTAAATACGTCTTTTTTAATTAGAAAGTTAAGCGTTAAAAAGCTTAAGTAAGGATTTTGGTTTCTTTGTATTGTAGGCAGTGCTTCACGTTTTCTTCCGTAAGCCCATCGTAGTAAGTGGTTATTGTTAGGTTTCTTTTCGCTATACAAAATTCCGCCATAAATAACTTGCGATGTTTTGGTTATGGATTTTAAATAGGTAGCTATAAAGTCTTTTTCTTTTGGTAGTACATCTGCATCCAAAAAAAGCAACCATTCAAATTTTGCTTCTTTTGCTAAAAGATTTCTAATAGCACTTCTACCAATGTTTTTTTCTAGTATATGGTATTTTGTGTTTTCTAGACTATTAATCTCTTTATTGGCAGCAATAATGCTTTTATCTTTGGAGCCATCATCATAACACAATATTTCAAAAGCCACATCTAGCTGCTTTATTTGGGCATACACTTCCGCCACAAGAGCGCTAATGTTGTAATTGTATGTGGGAATTAATATAGAGAGCATGAATGCTTGTTAGATTTGTTCAAAACTAACAAAAATAATGTAATCTGTTTGCTATTGGTATAGTAATTGTAATTTTGTTACTATGAAGAAAATCTGTCTTACTATTTTGTCTGCTTTATTTGTAACGCTAAGCTTTGCACAGCAAGAGTTTCATGTGTTTCCTGAAAACCATAAAACAACACCAGGGAAAACTACAGGAAACGGGTCGTTGCAAAATCCTTGGGATTTACAAACCGCATTAACCCAATCTAATAAAACAGTTAAAGGTGAGGATACCATTTGGTTGCATGAAGGGGTTTATAATGGTAGATACAATAGTACGCTCAATAGCACCATTCCAAATAAATACATTACAGTAAGTGCATATCCAAACGATCGAGTGATTTTAAATGGAAATGTTGCTTCTACCAACGGACAGACCCTAGGCATTCGTGGTGGACAAGTAATTTATAAGGATTTTGAAGTTACTTGGTTGGGTGGTTTTAATAGAGATTTTAGAATTAAGAAATTTAAGGGAATTGCAGGAGTTTATCATTTAGAAGGAAGAAATTGCAAGTTCATAAACCTTAAAATATATAATAATCCTGGATTAGGTTTTGGTTCTTGGAAAAGTACTGGAGGAACCTTAATTGCCGAATGTTTTGTTTTCAATAACGGTGTGATTAATGAAAAAGGAAGAGGTGCTGGAGAAGGATTTTATGTTCAGAACAAAAGTGAAGAAGAACGAATTATTAAAAACAATGTCATTTTTAATAATTACTATAAAGGTATTGAAGTTTGGTCTGCAGGAAGAAATGCAGATTTTGAATATGTTAAAAATATCACTCTAGATAATAATGTCATTTTTAATAGTGGTTTGCCTGCAAATAAGTACACGGTAGATAATATTATTGTCGCTTCAGACGATAGAAATGCTATAAACATTGCAAAGAATATTAAGGTTACCAATAACATTTTGTATCACAATACAAACTATTTAAAAAATGAGGTAAATGGTGATGCGCCATCGCTAACCATCGGTTTTTATCATAAAGCGCCAGTAGAAAATGTGGTGGTAGATAATAATCTTATTTTAGGAAGAAATAACGCATTGAGAATTCTGTATGCAAAAACGCTAACCTTTACAAACAATACGGTTTATACGGGGTATATGAATTTTACAAACTCGGTTTTCGATCTAGCAAAAAATAATAATTGGAAGTTTTCTAATAATACATATTATTCAAAAAATACGGCAGGTTTCCGTATTCATAAAACAAACTATTCCTTTAACGATTGGAAAACGAAGTTTAATATAGATACAAACAGCCAAAAAAAACACATTGGTGCATTTAACTTAGCCAACGTTTTAGATATTACAAAAAGCGAATACAAATCCAGTAGTTACCGAGTGGTGCTTTTTAATAAAGAGGAGCAAGATGTGGTTGTCGATTTCTCGGAATACAACATCGAAAAAGGAAGCAAGTATTCCATTACAGATGTAGAGAATTTAGACAGTGTTTTAAAGACTGGAACATTAACGGAAGGCTCTAAGATAACAGTGCCAATGCAAGCTGTACATCCTTCAGAAAATAAAACATTAAATAATTTTGGCGTATTTATTATCGAATTTAATGCAGTGGAAAAAACGGCATCTACCAGTACAAATAGTACAAATGAGGAAAAAGAGAATAAAAAGGAAAGCGGCTTGAAACGTTTCTTTAATTGGCTATTTTAACTCTTACGTTGTACCACTTCAAAAATCTGATTTTCATCACACTTTAAAGTCTTACTTGGGTATTTTAATAACAAAGCATAATCATGCGTAGCCATTAAAATAGTATTTCCATTTTTATTAATTTCTTGTAAAACTTCCATAACCTCAATACTGGTTTGCGGATCTAGATTTCCTGTTGGCTCATCTGCTAGGATTAATTCAGGATCATTCAATAAGGCTCTAGCAATAGCAACACGTTGTTGTTCTCCACCAGAAAGTTCATGCGGAAACTTAAAACCTTTGGTTTTCATGGCAACCTTATCTAAAACTTCATCAATTCTAGTTTTCATTTTATCTTTGTCTTTCCAGCCTGTTGCTTTTAAAACAAATAATAAATTGTCGTTAATCGTTCTATCTGTTAGTAATTTGAAATCTTGAAAAACAACACCAAGCTTTCGTCTTAAAAACGGAATGTCCTTTTCCTTTAATTTACGTAAATCATAATCTACAATATGTCCTTCACCTTGTGTTAAAGCCAAATCGCCATAAAGTGTTTTCATAAAACTACTTTTCCCAGAACCCGTTTTTCCTATTAAATAGACAAAATCTCCTTTGTTAACTTCTACATTGACATCAGAAAGCACTAAGTTGTTTCCTTGAAAAATAGAAACATCTTTTAATTGTAAAACAAGATTCGACATAAGTTTATAGTATTTTGTTATAACCTAAACGGTTTTTTAAATTGGTGATATTTGTTATTGTAAAGAAAATTATTAATGGAAAAAAAGGAAAACAGAATCTCGAATTAGTACCATAAGCAACCAAAGCTTGTGCTAATGATCCTGAAAGAACAATAGCAATAAGAAATAAATCAGAATCAAATTTTTTAAATTTAAAAGTAATAATTTTTATTAAAGAAAATAGGAGAAACAAAAAGTTTGAAAGTAAGAGTAACGGTTTTTGAACGTAATTCCATAGTGCCGAGAAAATAGTATTCGCTAATGGAGATTTAAAACTACTTGTATGCCATAATAATGCAGAAGTGGATCTCCAAAAATTAACCCAAGAAATTGCTACTTGTTTTACATATAAATCAGGATGTTTTTTAAATAAATCTATAGATATTTTAGATAATTCGTGAGATAAATCTGGAGGAGAGAGTTTGGTCTCCTTAAGTAGTTCTTTATATGCGTGCCAAACTGTCATTGCGTATTTGCCTGACTGATTTTGTTCTTCAAGGTAGGTTCTGTGTTTAACAAAAATATCTCTTATTACTTTGTCTTTTTCTGGAGCCTTTTCAAAAAAGAAAGTTGCTGTTTGTGACAAATTAATCCCTAAATAATAAGTGCTAGTAAAATATCCAATATTTCTTTCGTTTAAAGAACACCAACTGTAAAAAGATATGAAAGGAATAATTAATACAATAATTGCTTTTAAAAATGTTTTTTTAATTCCAAAAGAGGCGTTTTTTACAATGTAAAAAAGAAAGAAACCGATAGGTAAATATATAAACATGGGTCTAGTTAAATAGATACTAGCAAATAGTAAGGATAGAATAAAAAGATGTTTTGGTTTAGAATCGTTATCCAGTAGTTTAAAGTTTTCAATATACCAGAATATAAGAAGCATTAAAGTAACCGTTAGCGTTTCAGTTAATATTGCCAACTCGAAAAATAAAAAATTCAAAAAAGAAGTTGTAATAAAGGCGATCCAAAAGGAAGTGATTTTATTTTTAGTTCTTAAATAAGCATACTTGTAGAGTAAAATTATATTTAATATTCCTAAAAAAGATTGAAATAGTATGGTTAATTTTAAACTGTTTGCACATAATGCAATTAAAGTAGGGAAGCCGGGTGTGCGTTCTCCTGTATAGCCATTTAAGTTGAAATCACTAATAGCGGTAGCTAAATCGATATAATTCTGAGAATCTTTAAATATTCCATCATCACTATAATTCATAAAAATAACAAGTCTAATTATTAGACCATAAATAATTAAAATTGGAAGTGTGTATTTTTGGATAAAAGTATCTAGTTTTTTAATTATCATTATTTAAAAAGAGTACGCGTTTTATACAATTATTGATTTTAAGAGATGTAAATGTATTATTAAAAAGTTAAAAGCTAAAAATTAAAAGTTAAAAGTTTTTTGTTTCCTACAATTAATTTCAGTCTTTGGTCACCAGTCATCGGTCCTTCATCATCTAGCTTCAGCCAATTTTTAATAACTCGGTTTATAATTATAACAAAATTATTTCGTTATCACTTACATATTGATTTATCTTTGATTCTTTAATAAAAAACATAGTCCATGACTAGAAAAAATCTATACATACTTCTATTAGCTATAGCTTGTAGTTTTCCAATATTTGCACAACAATCGGCAATATACACCAGTGATCTTGTAGCCTATCAAAAAGCGTTAAGCTTATATAATAATCAACAATATTTAGCAGCACAATCTTTATTTAATCAAATAAAGAGAACGGCAAAAGCAGATGTTTTAGAAAGTGATTGTGCTTTCTTTATAGCAAATTGTGCCGTGCGATTAAACCAACAAAACGCAGATCAACTAATTGAAAACTTTGTAGCAGATTATCCTACAAGTACCAAACGAAATACTGCTTATGTAGATGTTGCAGATTATTATTTTACCAACGAAAAATATGCACACGCTAAAAAATGGTACGATAAAGTAGATGAAAGCGGATTAGCAAGAACCGAAAAGGAAAGATTCAACTTTAATAATGGTTACGTTGCTTTTGTAACGCAAGATTTTAAAACAGCAAAAGAATATTTGAGTCGTGTAGAAAACTCACAAGAATATGGATCGCAAGCCAAGTATTATATCGGGTTTATGGCATATCAAAGTGATGATTATGATAAGGCAAACGAGTACTTTGATCAAGTTGGTGAAGAAGAAAAATACAAAGAGAAGCTTTCTTACTATCAAGCAGATTTACATTTTAAACTCGGTAAGTTTGAAGAAGCTATAAAACTGGCAAAAGAACAAGTTCCTAATAGTGATGAAACCGAAGTTTCGCAACTCAACAAAATAATTGGTGAAAGCTATTTTAACCTAGAGAAATATCCAGAGGCTATTCCTTTTTTATCTAAATATGAAGGGACTCGAGGTAAGTGGAATAACACCGATTATTACCAGCTTGGCTATGCATACTACAAACAAAAAGAGTATCAGAAAGCCATCAACGAGTTCAATAAAATTGTTGGAGGAAATAATAGCGTAGCACAAAATGCCTACTATCATTTAGGGGAAAGCTATGTGAATCTAGACAAAAAACAAGAGGCTTTAAATGCGTTTCGTAATGCTTCAGAAATGGATTACGACTTAAAAATTCAAGAGGATGCATGGTTAAATTATGCGAAGATTAGTTACGAAATAGGAAATCCGTACCAATCTGTTCCGCAAGTATTATCTACTTATTTAGATACATATCCAGAAACAGCATACAAAAGCGAAATAGAAACCTTGCTAATCGATTCGTATATCACTTCTAAAAACTACAAGGAAGCCTTAAAGTTATTAGAAGGTAAAAAGAGTTTTGAAAATAAAGTAGCGTACCAAAAGGTGACTTTTTATAGAGGAATTGAATTGTACAATGAAAGCAAATACCAGGAAGCTTTAAAACTTTTTAATACGTCTTTAAAAGAACCACAAGACGCTAAATATACTGCAAGAGCAACTTTTTGGAAAGCAGAAACCGATTACAATCTTTCTAATTTTGAAGATGCTTTAGTTGGTTTTAAACAATTTGAACAACAAACCTCTGCAACAGAAACGCCAGAAATTACCAACTTAGATTACAATATTGCATACACCTATTTTAAACAGAAAAATTATACGCAAGCAACACAATATTTCAATCAATTTATAAGTAAAAGAAAAGAGGATAAAGTAAGATTGAATGATGCATATCTTCGTTTGGCAGATGGTTATTTTGTTTCTAGTCAGTATAACGAAGCCATTCAAGCTTATGACGAAGCAATTAAAATAGGAAAAATCGAATCCGATTACGCATTTTTTCAAAAAGCATTAAGTATTGGTTATGCCGGAAATGCTTCCCAAAAGATTACGCAATTAGAAACGTTTATAAATACGTATGAAGCTTCTAAATTACGCGATGATGCAATTTATGAGCTTGGTAATTCCTATGTAAAAGCAGGAAACACAGACAAAGCAATGCAAGCTTATGATCGTTTAAATAGCGAATATTCTCGTAGTCCATTCGTGCCAAAAGCATTACTCCGACAAGGATTAGTTTATTATAATGGAAGCGAAAACCAATCCGCTTTAACCAAATTTAAAAAGGTTGCGGCAGATTTCCCTGGAACTCCAGAAGCAAATCAAGCGGTTGCTACAGCACGTTTAATTTATATCGATTTAGGAAAAGTAGACGAATACGCTTCTTGGGTGAAAACCTTAGATTATATCGAAGTTACTAATGCCGATTTAGATAATACCACCTATGAAGCTGCCGAAAAGAAGTATTTAGATAATGAAACCGATAAAGCAATTAAGCAGTTTAATGGTTACTTACAAGAATTTCCAAACGGATTACATGCTTTACAAGCGCATTTCTATGTCGCACAATTATATTTCAAAAAGGATTTAAAGGAAACCGCTGCACCACATTTTAAATATGTGACCCAAGCTTCGCAAAGTGAATTTACCGAAGAATCTTTGATGCGTTTGGCACAAATTTATACCGAAAGTAAAAATTGGGCCGACGCCATTCCAGTGTTAACTAGGTTAGAAATGGAAGCAAACTTTCCGCAAAATGTAATCTTTGCACAATCTAATTTAATGAAAGCAAATTACGAGTTAGAAAAATATAATGAGGCTGTCGCTTACGCGGAAAAAGTACTATTAAAAAGTAGCTTAGATAATAAAATTAAAAGTGATGCACATGTGATTATTGCACGTTCTGCAATGAAAACAGGAAACGAAGACAGAGCAAAAACGGCCTATGCACAAGTGGAATTAACAGCGACAGGAGAAACCGCAGCAGAAGCGTTGTTTTATAATGGCTATTTTAAAAATAAAGCAGGAAGTTATGAAGCTTCAAATACAGCTATCCAACGTTTAGCAAAAGATTATTCTGGCTATAAATATTACAGCGCAAAAGGATTAGTGGTGATGGCGAAAAATTATTACGCTTTAGACGACGCCTTTCAAGCTACCTACATTTTAGAAAGTGTAATTAAAAATTTTGCAGCCTTTGAAGATGTAGTTGCAGAAGCACAAACCGAATTAAGCAAAATAAAAGAAGAACAAGCAAAGACAAATGCGTCTGTTGTTCCAGAAGATTAAACAAATTCCTGCGAAGGCAGGAATCTTATAATTTAAAAGTTAAAGTTAAAGTTAAATGTCATGCTGAGTAAAGTCGAAGCATTTCCAATAAAAATATAAATATGCGAAAGCAAAAAAATAAAATTCTAGTAATCCTTTTAATGTTAATTACCACATTAGGTTTTTCTCAAGAACGCGAACAAGACACCTTAAATCCAGATGTGATTCAGGTTGTAAAACCATATACGCCTACGGTTTCCGATGCTTTTAAAGTAAAGGAAGTTCCATCTTTAGACGATGAAACAACAGCGACCAAAAAGGAAATTAAATACAATATTTTTTCATTTCCTGTAGCATCTACTTTTACGCCAGCAAAAGGAAAAGCAGCAGTGGTAGATAAAGAAGAACCAGCAAAGTTATATGACAATTATGCAACACTTGCAGCAGGAATGTACACCAGTATTTTAGGTGAAGTATATTTAAATCATGCCATTAGTAGAACCGAAAGTGTAGGTGGTTATATAAGTCATCATTCTTCGCAAGGTGGCATTAACGATCTCCTTTTAGATGATAATTTTTCAAATACAAAAGTGAGTGCAAACTACGCTAGAAACGAACGCGATGTAGCATGGAATATTGAAGGCGGATTTT
This sequence comes from Lacinutrix sp. WUR7, assembly GCF_016864015.1. Lineage (NCBI taxonomy): Bacteria > Pseudomonadati > Bacteroidota > Flavobacteriia > Flavobacteriales > Flavobacteriaceae > Lacinutrix > Lacinutrix sp. WUR7. Next base: position 2,322,880 of record NZ_CP045067.1, read on the forward strand.
TACACCAAAAGTACAATTGGTATGGCATACCACAGCCTTTGTATGATGACGCTGCAGCGGAAGCTATTGGAGATGTAGATCATACTTTTTATGGATTTAATCTTGGAGGAAATGTAGCTTTTACAGATTCGTATATTAACGAAGCTAGCGTTTTGTATAGACGATTTGGAGATAATAATAGTTCTGGGGAAAACAGATTTCTGGTAAATACCGACGGGGATTTTACGATGCAAGATTTGGACTTTAATATCGGTTTAAGAATCGATTATTTAGGAGGGAAGTTTGATAGAAACTATTTTACAGAAGAAGCCTTAAAATATGGTAACTTTAATATCGGACTTTCACCAACATACCAATTGATAAAAGAAGATTTAACGCTAGATTTAGGAGTTTCGTTGTTTTATTTAAATGATATAGAATCCGGAAAAAGTAAGTTCTTTATCTATCCAAATATTTCAGCATCGTATAGAATGGTAGATGAAATTTTAATCGCTTATGGTGGAATTCAAGGGGATTTGGTTCAGAATACTTATTATGGTTTTGCACAAGAAAATCCGTTTGTATCTCCAACCTTATTCATTACACCAACCGATCAAAAATATAATGTTTTTGTTGGTTTAAAAGGAAAGATAGCCAATGGCATGAGCTATGATATTAAAGGAAGATATATGGCTGAAGGCGATAAAGCAATGTACAGAAATAATCTAGTTCCTTACGGTTTTGATGCAGATGAAGCATACCAAAACGGAAACGCTTTCGGTATCGTTTATGATGATGTTTCTACCTTTGGTGTTTCCGGAGAGATAAAGGCAGACATCAATAGAAATTTCACCTTAGGAGTCAAAGCAGAATACTTTAGCTATAATGTAGATGAAGAAGCTGAAGCGTGGAATCTTCCAAACTTAAAAGCAAATCTATTTTTAGACTATCAAATAACGAAACAATGGTTTGCAGGAGCAAATCTGTTTTATGTAGGAGAACGAAAAGGATTGACTGGTTTTAATGATGTTCAGAATATCACTTTTCCAGCGTTGTTAAATCCTACGGAAACCATCACCTTAAAAAGCTATTTTGATGCCAATGCACATGTTGGTTATCATTTAAACGATAGATGGTCGGCTTTTGCAAAAGTAAATAATATTGCAAACCAAGAATATAACCGTTGGCAAAACTATCCAGTGCAAGGACTTCAATTTCTTGCAGGAGCAACGTATAAGTTTGATTTTTGACACGTAGTTTCATCCTGAACTGGTTTCAGGATCTCACCAAATAAAACTAAATCACAATCCCAAAGCAATTCCTTCTCTTATTTCAAGGGAAGGTGGATTTGCCTTTTTCTCATAATGCTAAATTCGGAAGGGTTTTTAAAGCAAAGCGTTCTATTTAGAACGCTTTTGTTATTTTTACAAAAACCAATCCCATGAAAAAACTATTTTCCCTTTTAATCCTGCTACTCATCTTCTCCTGTAACAAAGAAGCGCAACAAGTAGATACTATTGTTACCAATGCAAAAATTTACACCGTAAACGCAAACTTTGAAACTGCGGAAGCATTCGCAATTAAAGACGGAAAGTTTTTAGAAGTAGGTAATGCAATCGATATTAAAAAGAAGTTTCAAGCAGATACAATAATCGATGCTAAAGGGCAAACCATTGTTCCTGGTTTAATAGATGCACATTGTCATTTTTACGGATTAGGCTTATATGAGCAACGTGTAAACCTTGTTGGTACCAAAAGTTTTGTCGAAGTAATAAAACGGGTTACCGACTTTCAAGAAAAAAGAAATAGCCCTTTTATTATAGGTCGTGGTTGGGATCAAAACGATTGGGAAGAAAAAGAATATCCAAACAAAGCATTATTAGATAGATTATTTCCAGATACTCCAGTGGCAATAAGCAGAATTGATGGCCACGCTATGTTATGTAATCAAGCAGTTTTAGATCTAGCAAAAATTACCAAAAACACAAAAGTAGAGGGAGGAGAAATTCTAATGGAAAAAGGAAAACTTACAGGTATTCTAATTGATAATCCTATGGGATTAGTAGAAGCCATTTTTCCGGAACCTACAAAACAAGAAAAAATTGCAGCATTATTAGAAGCACAAACTATTTGTACTAATCTAGGATTAACAACGGTTTCAGATGCAGGATTAGATCGAGATGTTATCGAATTGATAGATAGTTTACAAAAGGCTGAAAAACTAAACATTCGAGTATATGCGATGATTAGCAACACCAAAGAAAACCTAGATTATTACCTTCCTAAAGGAAAAATAAAAACCGAAAAACTAAATGTACAATCTGTAAAAGTATATGCCGATGGCGCTTTAGGTTCTCGAGGTGCAGCTTTAAAACAAGAATATACCGATAAGCATAATCATTTTGGAGCAATGGTTATTGGTCTAGAGGATTACAAAAATCTTGCAACAAGAATTGAAAAAGCAGACTATCAAATGAATACGCATGCTATTGGAGATTCTGCAATTCACTTTGTTTTAAATACCTACAATAAAACACTAGAAGGAAAAACAGACAGACGTTGGCGAGTAGAACATGCGCAAGTAATAACAGACAACGATTTTGATTATTTTAAAAACGAAAATATTATTCCTTCCATACAACCAACACACGCTACAAGTGATATGTATTGGGCAGAAGAACGTTTAGGTAAAGAAAGAGTAAAAGGAGCATATGCCTATAAAACGTTATTAAATCAAAGTGGACGCGTTGCTTTGGGAACCGATTTCCCCGTAGAACAGGTTAGTCCGTTTTTAACTTTTTACGCTGCAGTTGCAAGACAAGATGTGGAAGGATATCCAGAGAATGGTTTTAATAAAGAAAACGCATTAACCAGAGAAGAAACCTTAAAAGGAATGACCATTTGGGCAGCGCATGCTAATTTTGAAGAACAAGAAAAAGGAAGCATAGAAGCTGGTAAGTTTGCAGATTTTATTATTTTAGATAAAGATATCATGCAAGTTCCAGAGCGTGAAATTCCTAATATAAAAGTGCAGCAAACTTTTATTGATGGCGTGGCACAATAATTGCTTTCTTTGTAAAAATATTTATTAACTAAGATTACCGCTTTCGCGGAAAGTAAACATGAAAAAAATATATACACTAGTAATCGCCTTAATTGTATCTACAACAACTTTTGCACAAGTAGATGCGTATAGCGAAGACGTAAAACAATGTATTAAGAGCAATGGTACATATGCCTATTATGAAGATGTAGTAGATCAAATGTTTGGTATGTTGCAAGAACAATATGCTTCACAAGAGGTTCCAGAAACGCTTTGGAACGAACTTAAAGGACTTAAAACAGAATCGTTAGAGGAGTTAAGTCAAATGGTAGTTTCTGCGTATCGCGGACATTTTACTCACCAAGATGTAAAAAACATGAATGATTTGTATGCAACGAAAGCAGGACAAAATATGTTTAAAGAAGCAGGGAACCTTACCGAAGGGGATAAAGTAGCTTTAACCGAGTTTTACAGAAGTGATACCGGACAAAAAATTACAGGATCTCAAGATTCTATGAATGCTTCTATGAGCAAAATTTCTGAAATGTGGAGTAGTGGTTTTTACAGAACGATAGTAGGTAAATTAAGCGAAAAAGGATTTAACTTATAATATGAAACAATTTCTATTTTTACTTTTTGTAGGTCTTTTTTCTTGGAATAGCTTTTCGCAAGATCTACCACCTAATCCAGAACCAGGAAAATGTTATATTAGATGTAGAGAGAATGGGAAACACGTTTCATGGCAAGAAATTAATTGTGATTTTAATGATGTTTTTTCAGACCAAAATAAAGTAAAGACACTTCAGATAAAATTAGCAAATTTAAATTATGATGTTGAAGTGTCGGGAGAAGTCAATCTGAAAACCATTGCAGCATATACGCAATACACTAAAGACGAAAAAAAACGTCATCGTAGAGCTAAAAAGAAACGAAAAGAAACGAAAAGAAACTAAAGACTAAGCTTGGCCAAATAATCAAAATGGTCTCCTTCGGTAATTAATTCACATTTTAGCCCAACCGAAGTACAAGCAGTAAGCAAGGTGTTAAAATCTAAATACAACCATTTCATTGGTTTTTCATCCTCTCCTTTATAGCTTAAAAAATAATCGAGTTCGCCATAATAATTGGCAGTAGTATCCATCCAGAATCCACCATCTTCATCTTCGTACATATATTTAATATCACTAGAATCTATTAATATTTGTCCGCCAGAATTTAAAATACTTTTTAAATGCTTCAAATACGTCACCACGTGATTCAGCTCTTGAAATATACCAGTACCATTCATCAGTAATAAGATAGTGTCAAAAGTTTCGGTTTCCTTTAAAAGATCTTTTACTTCGGCTTTAATAACACCTCTCTTTTTACAAACTTCTATAGCTCCTTTAGAAATATCAATAGCTTGTACAGCAATGTTTTTTTCCTGTAAATACAAACTATGACTACCAGCTCCTGATCCAACATCTAAGACCTTTCCTTTAGAAAGTTGTAATGCTTTTTGCTCAAGTTTCGGCATTTCAGAAAAACTTCTAAAAAGATATGGAATAGGTAATTCATCTGCATCACTAATATTAGTAGAAGTAATAATGTCTTCTGTATAGTTTCCGTTTTGGTAATCTAATAAGGCTTTTCCGAATAAATCTTTCATCAAAATTTTATTTTCATTTCCGTGAAAACGGAAATCTTTTTATTTATTGTTATTGTCACACTGAGCGCAGTCGAAGCGAATCTAGGAATCTGTGTTTAATTAATTATTCTGTCATGTTGAGCGCAGTCGAAACATCCTGATTATTTTGCTGTATCACTTCGTTCTAATTAACAAGTTTAATTACTTTTGCTTTATGGAAGAATTTCTAAAACAACTCCCAAAGCTTGCCAAAGATAAGCATAAGGAAAACAAAACCTTTTTTACAAAGCTAAAAAAGAAAGCACCAAAAAATTTAGATTACATCATGCAAGAATTGCATGAAGAAGAATTTGAGCGTACCGATTGTTTAACCTGTGCTAATTGTTGTAAAACTACTGGTCCTTTGTTTACCGATAAAGATGTAGAAAGAGTTGCAAAACATTTTAAGCAAAAACCACAACAGTTTATTGCTAATTATTTGCGTGTAGATGAAGACAATGATTATGTATTGCAGTCTGTACCTTGTACCTTTTTAGGAGCAGATAATTACTGTTCCATTTATGATGTACGACCAAAAGCATGCAGAGAGTTTCCGCATACAGACAGAAAAAAGTTTCAGCAAATTTCTAATCTTACCATGAAGAACGTGGCTATTTGTCCCGCAGCTTTTAATATTGTAGAAGAAATGAAAAAACGAATAAAAGCCTAGTTTTTATAGCGTTAGTTTTGTTTTAAGTTGTTGTAATTACTTGTGTAGAAAATAAGAGCTACGAGAAAAATCGTTTTTACTATCTTTAAAAACAAAACATTTCAAATTTGGAAAACCTTATAAACTACTTTGAAACCATTCCTAGCTTACATAGAAGTCTTATTCTTGTTGGAGGAATTACATTTTTTTGGCTATTAGAAGGTGTTTTACCTCTGTATAAATTAAACTATAAAAAATGGAAACATGCAGTTCCAAATTTATTCTTTACAGGAACAACAATAATTATAAACTTTGCACTCGCTTTTTTGCTACTTCAAAGTGCTGATTGGGTGAAAGCAAACGACTTTGGAATTATTAATTGGTTACCCGAAATGCCGTTAGTTTTATATGTATTTCTAGGTGTATTTTTTCTGGACTTTTTTGGAGCGTATTTAGCGCATTTTGTAGAACATAAAGTGAATGTCTTATGGAAAGTGCATTTGGTACATCATACCGATCATAAAGTAGATGCAACCACAGCAAATAGACATCATCCGTTAGAAAGTATTATCCGTTTTGCTTTTACTTTATGCGGAGTGTTTATCGTTGGTACACCAATTGCAATTGTAATGTTGTATCAGTCACTATCTTTAATCGCTACACAATTCACACATGCTAATATTAAGTTGCCTAGAAAGCTTGATACTGCCTTAAGTTACTTTTTGGTTTCTCCAGATATGCATAAAGTACACCACCATTATGTGTTGCCTTATACCGATTCTAACTACGGGAATATTTTTTCGGTTTGGGATAGACTTTTTGGGACATTCATGACTCTAGATAGAAACAAATTAATCTACGGAGTCGATGTTTTTCCACACGAAGCAGAAAACAGTAGCATTACTAATTTGCTAAAACAACCATTTCAAAAATACAGAAATGCTACCAAGTTAGATGCAAAAGAAAATTAATTATCATTTCTATTTATGAATAGTAAAACTTCACAAATAATAGATATTCAAGGACACAGAGGTTGTAGAGGTTTAATGCCAGAAAACACACTTCCTGCATTTAAAAAAGCGATAGTGTTAGGCGTGCATACCTTAGAGTTGGATGTTGCTATATCTAAAGATAATAAGGTGATTGTCTCACACGAACCTTATATGAATCCGGATATTTGTTTAGATGCTAACGGAAAAGAAATTCCGGAAGGGAATGGTGAAAAGTACAATCTATACCAATTAACATATTTAGAAATTAAAGCTTTCGATTGTGGTACTAAGTTTTATGAAAGATTCCCCAATCAAGAAAAAATACAAACCTATAAACCGTCGCTAGATGAAGTTTTTAGTACTTCTGAAGTATTAAATCCAAATATTAAATATAATATTGAAATTAAAGCGCTTCCCGAATATGATGGTGTTTTCACACCTGAACCAGAAGAATTTGTGAAACTCGTTTTACAAACTATTCAAGAACATCCAGTGTTTAATAGGTGCAATCTTCAATCTTTTGATGTACGAATTCTCGAAGAAATAAAAAAGCAAGCTCCAGAAATGCAAGTGGCTATTTTGGTGGATGCATCCGAAGGGATTCCAGAAAAACTAAAACAGTTAAGCTACAAGCCAGAAATAATAAGTCCGTATTATAAACTGTTAGATAAAGAAACTACAAACTATTATCAAGAACAAGGGTTTAAAGTAATTCCGTGGACCGTGAATACTGCTTCTCAAATGCAAGAAATGATTCGCTTTAATGTAGATGGAATAATTACTGATTTTCCAGATGTATTATTACAAATTTGTCAATAAATATATTAAAATATTAAAGGTGCTGTGTGTATTAATGGGAATGCTTGTTATATTGATTGTTTTGTAAAAAATCGAAAGTGTTTTGTGTTTTTTCTTCCATTTAATGGAAACTAAAGTCTTTTATTTCAGTCGAATAGTATTTCGTCTGTAAAACTTGGTATTCAACGAATATTTCTACTTAAGCCATATATAAGTGTCTTTTTTTTGTAAATTAATATGATCTTTGGACAGAATTTTGATTAATAGCGCTTATCAAATTCAATAAAAATGGTTAAATTAATTCACGTAATGAAAGAGGGGAAAATTACGCTATTATTCTTGTTTATAGCCATGATGACATGTAATGCATCATTTTCTCAAAACAAAGTTTATTCTACAATTGCAAAAAACGTTAATTCTGAAGCTAATAGTTTACAACACAATTTAAATAGAACTGGAGATACACTACATTTAAGTAGTGATTTCAATCTTTATAAAGTGGAGTTTATTGGAACGTATGCATCTAAAGTTTTTGAAATAGAAAGAGGTTTAAAAAGAACAAGCATTCCATTGGCTTCTGTTCCTGTTGGAGAGTACACCATTGCAGCTTTTCAAATAGAAAAAAGCGATGACATTTATCAATACCAAAAAACTATTATTTTTAGAGTTTCTAGACTTTTACCAATTGAAGATCTTAAAACGGAAGAAGAACTAATTGCTGAGGTTGCACCAGAGTTAAAAAGTCCAGAAGAAGAACTTGTTGCTGAGGCTAATCCGGAGTCAGAAAGATTAGAAGAAGAACGAATTGCTGAGATTACTCCAGAACCAGAAATTATAGAAGAAGAACCAATAATAAAAGAGGAGGAAACGGTTGTTGCAGAAATAATTAAAGAATTGCCAGTACAAAAGGAAAAGACAGAAAAACCTAAAAAGGAAATAGTTAAAAAAGGAATAGTTAAAAAAGAAGTTACTCCTAAAGGGAATACTAGGGTTGCTACGCGTACAGCTAAACCTAAAAAGGAACGTGTAGTGGTAGAAAAACTAGTTAACGAGAAAAAGTTAGTTAGTGCTAAACCAGAAAGACAAACTAAAGTTGTAGAAAGAAAAAAACCTAGTTTAGACTCTACAACGTATAAAAGCTACAACCTTACAAATAGAAGAAATGGTAGTTACGCTGTGCAAACTCGTGAACAGTATAGAGCAGAAAACTTGAGACCAAACGGAGAACCTTATAACTAGTTTAAATTAGTCACAGAGCAAATGTTATTTGCGAATATTTAAAGCCTTTAGATTTTTTCTAGAGGCTTTTTACTTATACAATAAATAGGCTTGTCGCATGGCATTATAAGTTGCTAAACCTTTAACCCAAGTTTTCTTAATCTCGTAAGCTGTATGTTGGTTTTCAATTTGTTTTTGTAGTTTTCTAGTTCCAGCTAGCTTGGTAAAGAAGTTGTTGAAAAATGTTTCCTTTTTTTCTGTAGCCTGATACGCTTCAATAATATAGTTAAGGTCTAATCTGCTTAAATACTTACTAGTGCTTAAATCCATACCATAACAGACTTTGTTTTCATGTTTTGGGTACTTAGATCCTTCGTTTGGTTTTGGTGTAAAGGTATAAGTATACGGAAACATTTCAGTGTCTAAAAAAGGACTGCCAAATATTTGAAACTGCTTATCTGTTCCTCTACCAGCACTTACGTTTGTTCCTTCAAAAAAGCATAAGCTAGGATATAAGTTTATAGATTTTGCATTAGGTAAGTTTGGAGAAGGTTTAATTGGTAATTCGTAAACCGTATCGTGTGTGTAATTTTGCATTGCAATTACAGTAATATCACATTGTACACCATGCTCTAACCATTTTTCACCATTAATCATTTTAGCATATTCAGCAATAGTCATTCCGTGCACCACAGGAATAGGATGCATACCAACAAAACTTTTGTGTTCCATTTCTAAAATAGGACCATCAATATAATGCCCATTTGGATTTGGTCTATCTAAAATCAATACTGGAATATTAGCTTCTGCACAAGCTGCCATCACATAATGTAAAGAAGAAATGTAGGTGTAAAAGCGTGCGCCAACATCTTGAATGTCAAAAATAACAAGATCTAAATCCTTAAGCTGTTCTACTGAAGGCTTTTTGTTTTTACCATATAGCGAAACAATTGGTAATCCTGTTTTGGTATCTATACCATCTTTAACTACTTCCCCAGCATCCGCAGTTCCTCGAAAACCATGCTCTGGAGCAAATACTTTTTTTACATCCACTTTTAATGCGATTAAAGAATCTACAAGGTGTGTGTATGTGTCATTGCGAGGAGCTTTTTGCGACGTGGCAATCTCATTCTTGTTACCTTTAAATATCACACTAGTCTGATTGGCAACAATACCAACACGTTTTCCGTTTAGTAAAGGTAAATAGGCTTCGGTTTGATTTGCACCAAGAATTAATTCTTTGCTAATAATCTGCTGTATGCTATCCTGCTGCCCTTGTAGAAGGATCTCGTTTTTAGCCATAACTTCCATATTAGAACTGCTAGCTTCAGATTTTGCCTTACTTCCGCAAGAAATTAATACCAAAACAAATAATAAAACTGTATTTTTGAAAACATTAAATCGCATAATCTAGTTTGAATTTCGAGTTTTTTATAGCTAAACGCATTATTGATAGTAAAGCGTATAAAAGTAGTGTTTCGGCACCAATAATAAAAATTGGAATCGCTGCAATTGCTGTTGGTATCATAGTCATGATGATTGCGGTTGCCACAGGAATTGGTCTGCAACAAAAAATTAGAGATAAAGTTTCGGCTTTTAATGGGCATATTATTATTTCTAATTTCGATAGTAATAACTCGCAAGAAAGCGGAAAACCAATTTCTACCAAACAAGATTTTTATCCTAAGTTTAAAAATATTGACGGCATTAAAAACGTGCAAGCAGTGGCATCCAAATTCGGAATCATTAGAACCGAAACCGATTTTGAAGCCATCATTGTAAAAGGGGTAGGAGCAGATTATGATTGGGATTATTTTCAAGAATTTCTTGTCGAAGGCAGATTACCAGATTATACCAAAGAGAGAAATCAAGACGTGCTAATTTCAGAAGATTTAGCCAAACGCATGCAGTTTTCTTTAAACGATACGTTTACCACTTTCTTTAGAAAAGAAGATCCTAACGCAATGCCAATACCATTGCGATATAATATTGTTGGTATTTACAATTCCGGATTAAAAGAATTTGACGAAACCTATGTTATTGGAGATCTTCGTCATATTCAACGTTTAAACAAATGGGAAGCCGACCAAGTTGGAAGCTTCGAGGTTTTATTAGAAGATTATTCGCAACTAAACGATAAGTACAGAGAAGTCTTTCAAAACACACCATCTTTATTAAACGCAGTAACCGTAGAGCAAAAACACGCTTCTATTTTTGAGTGGATTAGTATTTTCGATAAAAACACTTATGGCATTATCGGTATCATGATTCTCGTTGCAGGAATAAATATGATTACCGCATTACTGGTTTTAATCCTAGAACGCACAAAAATGATAGGTATTTTTAAAGCACTAGGAAGTAACAATTGGAGTATTCGTAAAATGTTTTTATACAATGCAGGCTATATTATTTTAAAAGGATTGTTTTGGGGAAACCTAATAGGACTAACCTTACTATTCGCACAAAAATATGGAAAAATATTCCCGTTAGATCCTGCCGTATATCACGTAAGTGAAGTACCTGTTTATATCAGTTTCGGTTACATTCTAGCATTAAATATTGGAACCTTTATTCTCTGTTTACTCATGCTATTAATTCCGTCTTACATCATCACCAAAATTTCGCCAGTTAAAGCAATTCGTTTCGAGTAGGTTTTTCTTAACAGTCACAGTTTCTAGTCTCAGTCTCAGTCTCAGTCTCAGTGTTCGGTCTTCCATCTAGTTAATCTTTCTCTGTGAAAACTCGGCAATTCTCTGTGTAACTCAGTGAAATGGTTTTTCAAGAATATGCAAGCCAGCAGAAGTTTTTTGATACGTTGGGCGTTTACTACTTCGCTTGAGCTTCGTAGTACCGCGCTTTCACAAGTCGCTCTTTTCAAGGAGCTCCAACAATTGCTCAATCGCTAACGCAAAATAAAAATTCACTTTTCACTTTTAACTATTCCCTTTTAACTATTTTTGCACTTCGAATAAAAGGTTGAATTAAAAAAAAGATTCCCGTTTTTAAGGGAAGAACACATGGAATACGCAAATAACATACTAGAAACTATTGGTAACACACCATTAGTAAAACTAAATAAATTAACAGCAGACTTACCTTGTTTGGTGCTAGCTAAATACGAAACTTTTAATCCAGGAAATTCTGCTAAAGACAGAATGGCTTTAACCATGATTGAAGATGCAGAGGCTGACGGACGTTTAAAACCAGGAGGAACTATTATTGAAGGAACTTCAGGAAATACTGGAATGGGATTAGCACTTGCTGCCATTGTAAAAGGATACAAATGTATTTTTGTAATTAGCGATAAGCAATCTAAAGAAAAAACAGATGTACTTAGAGCACACGGAGCAGAAGTTGTTGTTTGTCCTACAGATGTTGCACCAGAAGATCCAAGATCTTACTATTCGGTTTCTAAACGTTTGGGAGAAGAAACACCAAATTCATGGTATGTAAACCAATATGATAACCCGAGTAACGCAAAAGCACATTACGAAAGTACTGGACCAGAAATCTGGAAACAAACCGATGGAAAGATTACGCATTTTGTGGTTGGAGTAGGAACAGGAGGAACGATTTCAGGAGTTGGAAAATACTTAAAAGAACAAAATCCAGATGTGAAAGTTTGGGGAATTGATACCTACGGATCTGTATTTAAAAAATACCACGAAACAGGAATCTTTGATGAGAAAGAAATCTATCCTTATGTAACCGAAGGTATTGGAGAAGATATCTTACCAAAAAATGTAGACTTTTCTATTATTGATGGATTTACTAAAGTAACCGATAAAGATGCAGCTGTATACACACAAAAACTAGCGTTAGAAGAAGGTATGTTTTTAGGAAATAGTGCAGGAGCAGCAATAAAAGGGCTACTACAATTAAAAGACGAATTTAAAAAAGACGATGTTGTAGTTGTTCTTTTTCATGATCATGGAAGTCGTTACGTTGGTAAAATGTTCAATAACGATTGGATGAAAAAAATGGGTTATATAGAATAGTTCTTTTTTTATTTCCGTAACGGCGGAAATCTCAAGAAACAAAATTAAATCATAAAAAAAACCTCCTAAATTCTAGGAGGTTTTTTTATACCTAAACCGTTAGTTCGCGTATTTTTTTTATTAAAAAAAGGTATCGAGAACCAATTACGATTTATAATCTACTAAGGATTCGTAGACCATAAAGCAGCACTTTTAAGCATCGCTCTTCTTGGTAAGTTTAATCCAGCAACTATTAATTCTGCAAAATCATCAGGTTGTAAAACGCTATCTTCCGAATCTTTACTTGCAATACCTAAATCTATTGACATATCTGATGCGATAGTACTTGGTGTTAATGTGCACACTCTAATATTGTTTTTACGGACTTCCTTCATTAAAGATTCCGACATACCAATAACTGCAAATTTAGATGCCGAATATGCAGAGGTAGTTGCATTTCCAGATAAACCAGCAGTAGAAGATATGTTTATAATATCTCCTTCATTTTTATCTATTAAATAAGGTAAAACCTCTTTAGTAACATAATACATTCCCATTACGTTGGTTTGTATTATCGCACTCCATTGTTCTACATCCATTTCATTTAAAGTACCAAAAGCAGCAATTCCTGCATTGTTTACCAAAATATCTACAGATCCAAGTGCATCTACTAAATCTTTAACTCCTTTTTTTACTTCGTCATAATTACCAACATCAAAAACCGCATAAACAGCGTTTACACCTAAAGCTTTTATTTCGGCAACGGTTTCTTTTAAAACTGCTTCGTTTCTACCTGTTATAGCTACATCTATTCCTTCTTTGGCAAATGCAATTGCAGTTGCTTTTCCTAGGCCTCTTCCTCCTCCAGTAATTATTGCTTTTTTATTTTTTAATTTTTTCATTTGTGTTATTTTTTTCTATTAATAGTGAAGTGATAATGGATACAAAAATAGTGATGTCAATAGTTATAACCGAATTTATAAGGCATTCTTAACAGCAAATTATGTCATTGTGAGGAGCAAAAGGAACAAGTCAATCTCGTGAAGCTAACACAAATCGAATTTATTGCACCAGTTCGAGTGATTTTTGAAAAAATCGTGTCCAGTACATGTTTGCTTTTTCACGCTGTAATTGTTACTCCATCTTTCATTTCAATAGCCGTAGGTTTTTCAAACCAGGATTCCATAAAATCAAAGTTTTCTTGGGTTACTTCAAATTCAAAAGTGTCTCCTTTTTCTTCGTTTCTTTTTAATACGCGTTCTAGTCTAGTTTTTTTACTAATATCTAAAAAATGGGTTTTAATTTCAAAACCATGTTTTGAAGCAAATTTTCTAAACTTTGCACGATGCGAAAATTTAGAAAGCCCTAAATCTAGAATGGCATCGGTATTGCCGTTTTCTAGTTGTGTTACCAAATCTAGAATAATCATTTCAGCTCTTTCAATACGTTCTAAAAACCAATCTAATCCATCTTCCGTTTTCTTATCCGCGAGAAATAAAGTATTGTTCCAGGTGTCTATAGAAAAGAGAATGCCTTTGGTTTCTTTCTTTAGTTGGTTGGAGTAGGTGGTTTTTCCGGAACCTGTGTTGCCTATAATGAGGTGGATCATTTTATAATAGCTATGATTAACAAAATTATTCTATTTTTTTGAAAAATAAAAATACATAGAATGAAGTATTTTTTGCCATGTAAAACACATTATGTACTTTAGTATAATGATAGAAAATTTTCTACATTATATTTGGCAATACAAAAAATTTGCGCTAACCAATTTACAGACAGTCGCACAAGAACCTGTTTCTGTGATACAAGTTGGTGCGCACAACCATAATACGGGACCAGATTTTTTTAATGCACAAATTAAAATTGCCGACCAACTTTGGGCAGGTAATGTAGAGATTCATATAAAATCTAGTGATTGGTTTTTACACAACCATGAGCAAGACAAAAATTATGATAGTGTTATCCTGCATGTAGTTTGGGAGCATGATACTGAAATACACCGAAAAGACAATACCGTAATTCCAACTTTAGTTCTTAAAGATGTGGTTAGTAAAACGGCTTTACAGAATTATCAAAAGCTGTTTAGTAAAAAACAAAAATGGATCAATTGTGAAAACGATTTTGCAAGTATCAGTGATTTTGTGGTAAGCAATTGGTTAGAGCGTTTGTACTTTGAACGTTTAGAACGAAAATCTACAGCAATTACACAATTACTGCAATCCAGTAAGAATAATTGGGAAGCGGTTCTTTTTAAAATGCTTGCTAAAAACTTCGGGCTAAAAGTAAATGGCGATGCTTTTTTAAGTCTTGCGAGTTCGTTCCCTTTTAATTTAGTGCAAAAGCTACACGCCAAACAAACTAGTTTAGAGGCTTTGCTTTTTGGACAAGCAGATTTGTTAGATAAGGATGTCCAAGATTTGTATTATCTAGAACTTAAAAAAGAATATCAGTTTTTAAAACAAAAGCATAACTTGTCTGGTGCAACCGTAATTCCTTTTCAGTTTTTTAGATTACGACCTCCAAATTTTCCTACCATTCGTATTTCACAACTAGCAAGTGTATATGCTACGCAAAGTAGTTTGTTTTCAAAAATAATTTGCGCAACTAGTAAAGCAGAAATTTATAACTTGTTTACCGTTGTTACTTCTTCATATTGGGAAATTCACTTTACGTTTGGTAAAGTTTCTAAAGCATCTAAAAAAAGAATTACAAAGTCGTTTATAGATTTACTTATTATAAATACCATTGTGCCTATTCAGTTTAGTTTTGCAAAACAACAAGGAAAAGAGCTAACGGATGCCATTATTAGTATTATTCAAGAGATAGCTTCCGAGAAAAATAGCATTGTTACCAAATTTCAAGATCTAAAACCTTTAGGGAATTCTGCTATGCATAGTCAAGCATTATTGCAGCTTAAAACCGAATATTGTGATAAAAATAAATGTTTGCAATGTGCAATTGGAAGCAGTTTGATAAAGAGGTAAGTTCAGTCTCAGTCTCAGTCTCAGTCTCAGTCTCAGTATTCAGTCCCAGTATTCAGTCACAGTATTTAGTGGCAGTGTTTCCAATTTCAATATGTCGAGTTTATATATAATATTTAAAAATAATTCTTCAGAAAAACATTCGTGTATTCGTTGTAAAAACAAAACAATAACTATGGATTTCTTTATTTTTAAATCTGGATTTAGAATAAATTCAGGACAATTAACTAAATTGCAGTCATGAACATTTTTTATCGCATTCTCTTATATTTTCAAAAACATGGTTATTATGTTTGTCAGCGTATTGCAGATAGATTTGGTATGCGAGCAAAAGTGGTAAGAACTTCGTTTATATATCTAACTTTTGTTACCGTAGGTTTTGGCTTTGCTTTGTATTTGTTTTTAGCTTTCTGGATAAAAATAAAAGATATTGTGTATACAAAACGAACTTCGGTTTTCGACCTATAACGTATGATTAGCCCTTTTTTAAGATTTTTTAGAACCAGAATTTATACAGCAGTAAGTTTGCTAGTAATACTACTCTTTGTTGGGGTATTAGGATTTAAACTATTGTCACATTATTCTTGGATTGACGCCTTTTACATGACAGTAATAACCATTACAACTGTCGGTTTTGGTGAAGTGCAACCTCTAGATCCAGTATCTAAAATATTTACTATTTTCTTAATACTAACTAGTATAATAATTGTTGGGTACGCCTTATCTGTGATTACAGAATATATTTTAAGCAAAAATAATTTGGAAGAATTAAAACAAAAAAAGATGCAGAAAACCATAAATGAGCTAGCAAACCATATTATTATTTGTGGTTATGGAAGAAACGGAAAACAAGCAGCTAAAAAACTACTAGCTTATAATAAACCTTTTGTTGTTATTGAAAAAAATAAAGAAACCATCGATAAATTTGAAAGCGAAGAACTGCCTTTTATTTTTGGAAATGCAAATGAAGATGAAGTTTTATTGCAAGCTGGAATTGAGAGAGCAAATACTTTGATTTCTGCTTTACCAAGTGATGCAGATAATTTGTTTGTGGTGCTTTCTGCAAGACAGATGAATACAAACATGCGTATTATTAGTAGAGCATCTGAAGAAACATCTTATAAAAAACTAAAATTTGCAGGAGCAAATAATGTAATACTTCCAGATAGAATTGGTGGCGATCATATGGCTTCTTTGGTTGTTATTCCTGATTTGATTGAGTTTATAGATAACCTTGGAGTTGTTGGGAATTCAAATATTAATGTAGAAGAAATTCAAGTAAGTAAACTCTATAATACTAATGCGAGTATTCAAACGATAAAAGATTTAGACTTACGTAGAAAGACAGGATGCAATGTAATAGGATATAAAAATGGGGATGGAGAATATATTGTAAATCCAGAAGCAGATCAGAAGTTAGAAGCTAATGCTAAGATAATTGTACTTGGCAGACCAGAACAAATCAAAGAATTAAATACCGTGTATAACTTACACTAGACTCCTATTTTAACAGGTTATGCTTTAAAAAATCATTTTTTTTTAGCATCTTGCTAACTTAAATCAAAATTTTAACTAACTAAATTATATCATGAAGAAATATCTTCTTACCATTTTTACATTCATTTTACCATTTATAAATTTTGCGCAAGAGGCACAAGAGGTTGGTGTTGACCAGAAAATTGACCAAATTTTTGGCGATGCAACAGGATGGTTTGTGAATTTTATATTCTATCAGATAGATTTTGGTGGTGAGGTTAAAGTGTTTTGGGTATTGTTTCCTTTAATTCTTGGAGCATTATACTTTACATTTTATTTTAAGTTTATCAACTTCACAAGTTTTGTTACTTCTGTAAATATTGTTAGAGGAAAGTATGATGATTTAGAAGGAAGAGAAGATCATAAAGTAGAAATTGAAAAATCAAAATTTACAGATGAAGAAGATAATCCAGATACTATTAGAGTAGAAGGGCATGAAGGAGAAGTGAGTCACTTTCAAGCATTAACAGCAGCATTATCTGCAACCGTAGGTTTAGGTAATATTGCAGGAGTTGCAATTGCTGTATCTATTGGTGGAGCAGGAGCTACGTTCTGGATGATTGTTGCAGGATTTTTAGGAATGGCATCTAAATTTGTAGAATGTACACTTGGTGTAAAATATAGAGATATAGGAGAAGATGGAACCGTTTATGGTGGACCAATGTACTACCTAACGAAAGGATTAAAAGCAAAAGGACTTGCAGGTTTAGGAAAAGTACTAGCGGTATTATTCGCGATTTTTGTAATTGGAGGATCTTTTGGAGGTGGAAACATGTTTCAAGTAAATCAAGCTTTTCAACTAGTTGAAAGTATTACAGGTGGAGACGCTTCTTTTTTACATGGTAGAGGATGGTTATTCGGTATTGTAATGGCTGTACTTGTAGGTATTGTTATTATTGGAGGAATTAAAAAGATTGCTAAGGTTACCGATAAAATTGTACCTTTTATGGTTGTTATTTATGTAGCAGCTTCTTTATTTGTAATACTAGCAAATTACCATATGGTAGGTGATGCTTTTACATCAATATGGAATGGAGCATTCAGCCCTGAAGGTGTTGCCGGTGGAGCAATTGGAGTTTTAGTACAAGGATTTAGACGTGCAGCTTTCTCTAATGAAGCTGGTGTTGGTTCTGCATCTATTGCGCATTCCGCAGTAAAAACTAAATATGCAGCAAGTGAAGGTATGGTTGCTTTATTAGAACCATTTATCGACACTGTAGTTGTTTGTACTATGACCGCTTTAGTGTTAATTATTACTGGTAATGTAACAGCTGCAAATGCAGGATTAAATGATGCACAAGCAATTTTATTAACCTCTGGAGCATTCGAATCTGTTATTTCATGGTTCCCGTATGTACTTACTGTTGCAGTAGTATTATTTGCATTTAGTACCATGATTTCTTGGTCTTATTATGGGTTTCAAGGTTGGGCTTACCTTTTTGGTAGATCTAAAAAAATGGAATATGCGTATAAATTATTATTCTGTGTATTTGTAGTTATTGGTTCTGCAGCAAGTTTAGGTTCTGTAATTGGTTTTTCAGACGCCATGATCTTTGCTATGATGGTTCCAAACATGATCGGATTGGTGTTATTAGCACCAAGAGTACGTGAAGAATTAATTAAATATAAAAACGCTATAAAAAATAGAGTTTCAGAAGATTAAATATTTTTTGTAACTTCATCTAAACTAAACTGTTGAAGATGAATACTTTTAAATCCCATTTCGTGTTTACTAAAAAACAACGAAATGGGATTTTTCTATGGTTAACAATTATCATTGCGGTACAGTGTTTTTCTTTTTTTAACGATTTTTCTTCGGAAGAAATTCCAGTAAATCATAAGCAATTAGCCCTTTTTGAAAAGGAAATGGATTCCCTTCGTACAGTAGAAATAGAAAATCGGAAACCGAAAATTTATCCCTTCAACCCAAATTTTATTACCGATTATAAAGGCTATACTTTAGGAATGACCAGTGTGGAAATTAATAGATTGCTTCAGTTTAGAAAACAAAATAAATGGGTGAACTCGGTGAAACAGTTTCAGCAAGTCACTAAAGTTTCCGATTCGCTATTAAATAAAATCTCTCCGTTTTTTAAATTCCCAGAATGGGTTACCAATCCCAAACCGAAGACCTATACCAAGTATACAACGAAGAGCGATTCCGATACACCAAAAACATTTCAGCAAAAAATAGATTTAAATACTGCAACCGCTAGTCAATTACAAAAAGTAAGAGGTATTGGCGAAGCATACTCTAATCGCATTGTAAAATATAGAGACAAGCAAAACGGATTCATTGCAGACGTACAATTACAAGAAGTCTACGGATTAAAACCAGAAGTCATTACACGTATTACTAATGAATTTACCGTAAAAACCCCAAAAGCAATAGATAAAGTATCTGTTAACAAAGCAACAAGGGATCAGTTGGTGAATATACCATATATAGATTACGAGGTTGCACATCAAATAATGGAACAAAGAGTGTTGCGGGACGGTTTTCAATCTATTGAAGAATTAACAAAAGTTAAAGGCTTTCCAGTAAAAAAAATCGAGATAATTAAATTATATTTGACTCTAAACTAGAATATAATAAAAAATCAACTTTATGAACAACATGTACTTCACAGAAGAGCATCAATTATTTAGACAAAGTTTACAAGACTTCTTAAAAAAAGAAGTGGTTCCACATATAGATAAATGGGAAGAAACTGGAACTGTAGAACGTTTCATTTGGAAGAAATTCGGAGAAATGGGTTTCTTTGGTTTAGCATATCCAGAAGAATATGGCGGATTAAACCTAGATTTATTCTACACTGTTATATTGTTAGAAGAATTACAAAAAATAAACTCTGGCGGATTTGCAGCTAATATTTGGGCACATACCTATTTAGCAATGACGCATGTTAATAAAGAGGGAAGCCACGAAATAAAAGAAAAATATTTAACAGCAAGTATTACTGGAGATAAAATAGGTTGTCTTTGTATTACAGAACCTTTTGGTGGATCGGATGTTGCAGGAATGCGTACAACAGCAATTAAAAAAGGAGATACGTATGTACTTAATGGTTCTAAAACATTTATTACAAATGGGGTGTATAGTGACTATTTAGTAGTTGCTGCTAAAACAGATCCAGAAGCAGGACATAACGGAATGAGTATGTTTATCATGGATAGAGATACACCAGGAATCTCTGCTACTAAACTAGATAAATTAGGATGGAGAGCAAGTGATACTGCAGAAATTGCTTTCGATAATGTAACCATTCCTGCAAGTAATTTAATGGGTGAAGAAGGAAAAGGTTTTCCGTATATCATGCAACATTTTGCTTTAGAGCGTTTAATTATGGGAATTAATGCACACGCAAGAGCAGATTATGCTTTAGAGTATGCAAGACAATATATGAGTGAACGTACCGCATTTGGAAAAACAATAGACAAGTTTCAAGCATTACGTCATAGCTTTGTAGATCTGTATGCCGATATGGATATGTGTAGAGAATATAACTACTCGGTGGCTAACAGACTTAATAACGGGGAGTATGTGGTAAAAGAAGCAACCATCTCTAAATTGAAGTCTACAAAAATGGCAGATGAGGTTGCATATCAATGTATGCAGTTTTTAGGAGGTTATGGTTATATGGAAGAATATCCAATGGCACGACTTTTGCGTGATAGCAGACTAGGACCAATTGGTGGAGGAACAAGTGAAATTCTTCGTGAGATTCTCGCTAAAATGGTAATTGATAAGAAGGAGTATAAGCCTGCTGCAAAATAAACTGATTATTATTTTAGCGAAAATTATATAATAATCTCGCTAAAATGGTAATTGATAAGAAGGAGTATAAACCTGCGGCGAAATAATTCCATTACCATTTTCACTAAAATTGTAGCCCAATTTTGATGAAATGGTAATAGATTCCAAAGTATATAAACCTGCTGAAAAATAATTTCAGTAGTATTTTAAAAATCGCTACATTGTTTTTTTACAAAATAATGTGGCGATTTAAGAATTCCTTAAGATGAAATACTAATTAGTATTCCAAATCGTTAACTAAGAAAATGGCCCTGAAACTATTAAACTTATACTATGCAATTTAAAAACACAAAACAATTAGCTGTTGTTATCTTACTTTTTTTAGGAGTTACCAGTTACGCGCAAACCGAACTTAAAAATACCGTTGTAGATACACTAGATTCTTTCCCTATTGCTAGCGCAAGTGTCTATATTAAAAACACAACCATTGGTACGGTAACCAATATAGATGGTAATTTTGTGCTACAAGTGCCAGAAAAACATGAACAAGACACACTTGTTGTTTCTTCTATTGGGTATTCTACCTTTAGAATTCCAATTCAAGAATTTGATGCTAGTACTCCAATATTTCTATCTGAAGAACAAGCATCTTTAGACGAAGTGGTTTTAATAGCAGAGGCAAGACCAAAAACAGGAAACGAAATTGTAGTCAAAGCAATTTCAAAACTAGAACGAAACCTTCCGGATTCTTCATACATTCAAAAAGGATTTTTAAGACATAAAGAACGTAACAAAAATGAATTTAAATGGCTAATCGAAAGTGCTATAACGGTTTATGATTCGGGTTACACTTCCAATAGTGCCGATTATCTAAAAATTAATGTAGATCAAGTCCGTAAAAGTTATGACCTTCGGGATGTAGATAGTTTGTTCACTTTTGCATCGTATAAGAATCAAAACACCAAGAAAAAACTCAAAGCAAAAGATATAAGCCGAAGATCGGTAACCACAGATCAACTATTAACAGCCATTAAATGGAATGATAATAGAATAAACGGTTTGCAAAATCTTTTTCAAGGTAAATTAAATTTATTGCGTAATGCAAATAATGCCAAAGCTATATTTGGTGACGACATACTAGAAAAGCACCAATTTGAATTAGATACTATTTTAGTAGATAATGAGCGTAAACTATATAAAATTAAAATTGAAGACTCTAAAGACTTTGTCGGTTTAGACACCAAAGGAATCTTTAACGAAGGGTATCACGCACAAGGTTGGTTATATATTTATTATGATAACTATGCCTTTAAGAAAATAGAGTATGAGCTGGTAGCTGCATCTCCAGCGCAAAAAGATAGAAGTAAAAGACTTTTTGATACCCAAACCAATCACAAATTAGTAATCACTTATAGGGAGTATAAAGATAAAATGTACCCAAATTATATTTATTACGAAACACCAAAGTTGGTAAATGTAGGAATGAAGCCATCTTTAAAAATTTCAAAAGTAGAAGAAGCACGCTATAATAAAGAAGAACGTTACTATTATACGGTACAAGAAATTCTGTTTTCCGAAATTATTCTAGACAAAGAAGAAATAGCAAACGAGCTACAAAAAGATTGGGATGCAGACATCTTTGCGCCAAAACCATACAATAAAGACTTCTGGAAGAGTTATAACGTCTTATTAGAAAGTGAAGAAGATGAGCAGCTTATTTTAGATCTAAGCAAAAGAGCGTCCTTATATAAAGATTAATTATTTGGGCAAATGCTCCTTCGCTAAAGCAAACCAACTTTATCATTTACAACTAAGTAATAAGACTTTAAATTATTTAAGCAAGGCATCTATATGCTCCAAAGCTTTAGCGAAGGAGCACCACGCTTTCACTACTCGCTTTTTTATGAAAAATAAAAAGAGCTCAAACAATTAGCCTGCGTTGAGCGCAGTCGAAACGTTCAATCCTTTTTGCAGAATACTACAGTTATTGATCTTTTATTCAGTAATTTAGAATCTCATTTTTTTAAACGTAAAAGTGTTAAACAAATGTTAATGTATAGAATATTTTCTATATCTTAGAAAATATTCTATACATTAACATTTGTCAATACTGACTAAGATGAAAACTATTAAAGAAACAAAAAAATTAATCGCAATTTTATTAATTTATACATTTTTAATGCCAACTTTTTATTCCTGTTCAAAAGTAAACATGGATGAGGGGTCTAGTATTAATAATTCTCTATATAGAAAAGAGGCTAAAAAAATTATTAATGAAGTTGATTTAGTAGAAAAAAATTTGCATTCTACTATAAATAGCAGATTAACTTCTGATTTTGAAATTACTCAAGAGTTAATTGATGAACAACTAGTTTTGTTAGGATATCAAGAAGGTGAAATTTCTGTAGAAATGGTAAATGAAATTATAACAAAGTATGGTGTATCTACAACAGATGGAATTGATCAACTTTTAGCTGATTATAATTTAACAGAGTTCACAAAATCTTCTTTAAAAAGTATTTCTGAAGGGAATTGGATAGAAAACATTATAGATCATGTAGATTATAATAACTTAGAAATAAACGAAAAAGAAATGTTATCATTCATTAATTCATATGGGCAAGAGTTGGATTATCAAGGTCATGGAAGATATAGTTTTTGGGGACTTTTTGGAGCAATTGCAGGAATGCTGGTTGGTGGTTTACTGTGTAGTTTGTGCATTATTGTAGGAGGAGTTCTTGGAGGAGTTTTAGGAAGTACTGGAGGGAAATAATAAATTAACATATTAATTATGAAGGGAAATATTTTTATAAAGGTTTTATTAATTTTAATTTCTAGTGTGGTTTACTCTCAAGAAAGTATGAAGTCTAATAAAGGAGAATATTTGATGCATATGGATATTGGGATTGCAACTTTAGAAGCAGAAAATATTTTTAAAACTAACGCGCAAGTATTAGAAGTATTTGTAGGAAAAGAATTTTTAATGAACAATACATGGGCTATAATTACAGGTATTGAACATTCAAAAGTAAAAAGTGATTATAGTTCTTTAATTAATGAACAATTATTTTTAACAAATAACTATTTAAGTTTACCTCTGTATTTTCAAGGGGAATATAAAAGTACCGATAAATTAACAGTCTATGCCAGAGTAGGGTTTTATGCTTCTTATCTTTATTATTCTAAATTGGAAAATATAAATCTTAATCAGAATAGTAGTAATAAAAATTTAGGTTTAAATTATGGAGCTCAAATAGGTTTAGGTATTAACTATAAGATTGCTGAAGACTTAGGTGTTTTGTTTGGAGTAAAGTCTAAATCAGATATGTTTAATAATTACAGAGACTCTAAGCAGGAATTTAAACTTACTAATTTCTATGCGTTAGAATTTGGTCTGATATTTAATGTTTTTTAGAAGACCTTTGAAATATTTACATATAATTAGTTTTGTGGCTTTATTTAGTTGTAATAAAACTAATTTTCAGTACGATAACATATTACTCGATGAAGAACAAATATATATAGTATATCGAGGAACTAAAACTAAACTTGGTAATATAGCTAGAGACTTTAACTTAAAAGATAAGTTTAGTTCTCATGTAGGTTTTTTAATATTTAAAAATAACACATGGCTTGTATACCATGTGCTAGATGAAAATGATAATCAATCTGATTTAAGAATACATAAAATGAAAGATTTTTTAGACATAAATAAAGAAAGGGTTTTTTATACAAGTTTATGGAAAATTAATACTAGTAGTTCTACAGAAACTAATACTATAAGGAAATGTATTTTGGGTTATGAGGGTTTAAAAATTGTATTCAATAAAAACTTTTCAACCAATGAACCAAACAGATTATATTGTTCAGAATTTATTGTGAAAGTTTTGAGGAAATCAGATACATTAAAATATAAATTTGAAAAAAGTAAACGTAAATTAACAGGTGTATTTAAATCTTATTTGGGAAGAGATACATTATCTTATTATCCCGTTGATATTTTTCAAGACAATAAAAAATTTATATTTCTTAAAGAATGGAAACTTAAGAAATAAATAAAGATTATACTTTGTATTTTTATTTCTATATTTGAAGCCTTAAAAAATCTAAAAGAGAGGAGGTTAAGAACTATGTTAAGAATTCCAGTACAAGCAGGAGAAAATATAGAGAGAGCATTAAAACGCCACAAACGTAAGTTTGTTAAAACTACAGTTAAAAATCAACTACAAGAACGTAAACAATATACTAAACCTTCTATGGAACGTAGAGCACAAGTGCAAAAAGCACAATATGTTCAAGGATTAAGAGATGCAGAAAACGTTTAAGTACTTTTAAAGAAGATAATATTAAATCCTATTAGTAATAACTATTAGGATTTTTTTGTTTTAAAATCAATTCCAGTAAAACTTTAGTACATTTAACTATTAACTATTAACTATTAACTATTAACTATTAACATCAATAATGCTATTTAACGCTTTCATCGATTATCTCTTGTTAGAAAAAAACTATTCTAAGCTAACCATAAAAGCCTATGAAAAAGATCTTTCCGATTTCTTAATGTTTAATGCTTCCGCATTCGATCAAGAAAGTATAGAAGACGCAAACTATTCGCAAATAAGAAGTTGGATCGTTGCTATGGTAGAAAAAGAAATCTCCAATAGAAGTATTAATAGAAAAATTTCGGCTTTAAATACCTACTATAAATTCCTTCTTAAAATAGGAGAAATAGAAGCAAATCCATTAGCAAAACACAAAGCTTTAAAAACAAGTAAGAAAATACAGATTCCATTTTCTGAAGCCGAAATAGCAATCGTATTAGACGAGCTTAACTTTCAAGAAGATTATAAGGGAATACGAGATAAACTAATTATAGAACTATTTTATTCTACAGGAATTAGACGTATGGAGCTGGTGCAGCTGCAATTAAAAGATATTGATACCTCCAATAAAACATTAAAAGTATTAGGGAAACGCAACAAAGAAAGATTTGTTCCATTATTACAATCGGTAATACAAACTATCAACAAATATCTAGAAGCAAGAAAGCAATTAGAAATAATAGTAGATAAAGACTGTTTGTTTTTAACCCAAAAAGGAGTTAAAATTTACGAAACACTTGTGTACCGAATAATAAATGAGTATTTTAGTTTAGCATCTACTAAAGTAAAAAAGAGCCCGCATATATTAAGACATTCATTTGCAACTCATTTACTAAATCAAGGTGCAGACTTAAATGCTGTAAAAGAATTGCTTGGGCATTCTAGTTTAGCTGCAACACAAGTTTATACACATAATAGTATAGCAGAGTTAAAAAAAGTGTACCTAAACACACATCCAAGAAGTAAAAAAAAATAGCATAATTGTTTAACCTATAATAAATTAGAAGTATGAAAGTAAACACCCAATCCGTCAACTTCAATGCAGATCAAAAACTATTAGACTTTGTCCAAAAACGTATGGATAAGTTAGATACCTTTTACGATAAGATAATAAAAGCAGACGTTTTTTTGAAATTAGATAATACTAGTGATAAGGAAAATAAAATTTTTGAAGCACGAGTAAGTGTACCTGGAGATAGCTTCGTTGTGAAAAAACAATGTAAATCGTTCGAAGAGGGTACAGATGTGGCGATTGCGTCGCTCGAAAGACAGTTAAAAAAGCGAAAAGAAAAATTAAGAGCACATTTATAAAAAAAATATCGAAAAAATGTTTTGAATAATTAAATAAATATATACATTTGCAGTCCGTTAGAAATAGCGGGCTTTTTTTATAGCTAAAAGGCATTAAAAAAAAGCCGATGTAGCTCAGCTGGCTAGAGCAGCTGATTTGTAATCAGCAGGTCGTGGGTTCGAGTCCCTCCATCGGCTCAAAAAGTGAATTGCGCAAAGGGAAGTTGATAATTTTTGAAATGAAATTATTGACTTGGGACGAGAAGTTTATCCTGAGCGTAGTCGAAGGGAGTCCCTCCATCGGCTCAAGTTCTTTAATAGAGTGAAATATTTATAATTGGGGAGATACTCAAGCGGCCAACGAGGACAGACTGTAACTCTGTTGTTTTTAACTTCGTAGGTTCGAATCCTACTCTCCCCACTTTTTTAACTGCGATACCAGTAAAGTAGTTTTAAAGCGAAGGTTGTGAATATTAAGGATTATAAATAATTGCGAGAGTAGCTCAGTTGGTAGAGCGTCAGCCTTCCAAGCTGAATGTCGCCGGTTCGAACCCGGTCTCTCGCTCTAATATTTAGCCGGTGTAGCTCAGGGGTAGAGCGTTTCCTTGGTAAGGAAGAGGCCACGGGTTCAATTCCCGTCATTGGCTCTTTTTAAAGTATAGTATAGAATAAATTGAACAATAATATAAATAGATTAAAATAAATTAAACATGGCAAAGGCAACTTTCGATCGTTCAAAACCACACTTAAACATTGGTACAATTGGACACGTAGATCACGGTAAAACAACTTTAACTGCTGCTATTACTAAAGTATTAGCTGATGCAGGTTTATCAGAGGCAAAAGATTTCGATCAAATTGATAACGCTCCTGAAGAAAAAGAAAGAGGTATAACAATTAATACTTCTCACGTAGAATATGCAACAGCAAATCGTCATTACGCTCACGTTGACTGTCCAGGTCACGCCGATTACGTAAAGAACATGGTTACTGGTGCAGCGCAAATGGATGGTGCTATTTTAGTAGTAGCAGCAACAGATGGTCCAATGCCACAAACACGTGAGCATATCTTATTAGGACGTCAGGTAGGAATTCCTCGTATGGTTGTATTCATGAATAAAGTGGATATGGTTGATGATGAAGAATTACTTGAGTTAGTAGATATGGAGATTAGAGATTTATTATCTTTCTATGAATATGATGGAGATAATGGACCTGTAATTGCTGGTTCTGCTTTAGGTGCACTTAACGGTGAACAAAAATGGGTAGATACTGTAATGGAATTAATGGATGCTGTAGATGCATGGATTGAAGAGCCTGTAAGAGAAGTAGACAAGCCTTTCTTAATGCCTATCGAAGATGTATTCTCTATTACTGGTCGTGGTACTGTTGCAACTGGTCGTATTGAAACTGGTGTAGCAAATACTGGAGATCCTGTAGAGATTATTGGAATGGGAGCTGAAAAGTTAACATCTACTGTTACAGGTATTGAAATGTTCCGTCAAATCCTTGATAGAGGTGAAGCTGGAGATAATGCAGGTATCTTATTAAGAGGTATTGAAAAGTCTCAAATTTCTAGAGGTATGGTAATCTGTAAGCCAGGTTCTGTAACTCCTCACGCTAAATTTAAAGCTGAGGTTTATATCCTTAAGAAAGAAGAAGGTGGACGTCACACTCCATTCCATACAAATTACCGTCCACAATTTTACGTTCGTACAACGGATGTAACTGGAAACATTGCGCTTCCTGATGGAGTTGAAATGGTAATGCCTGGAGATAACTTAACAATTCACGTTGAGTTAATTCAACCAATTGCAATGAATGTTGGTCTTCGTTTCGCTATACGTGAAGGAGGAAGAACAGTTGGAGCTGGTCAGGTAACTGAGATTTTAGACTAATTAAGAGTTTATAAATAATAAGTAAAGGTGTTCCGTTTTTGCGGAACGCCTTGACTTATATTTACGGGTTTAGCTCAGTTGGTAGAGCACTGGTCTCCAAAACCAGGTGTCGGGAGTTCGAGTCTCTCAACCCGTGCAAATACAAATATTATAATGGCAGGAATTGTAAATTATATAAAAGAATCATTTGAAGAATTAAAGAATAATGTGAGCTGGCCTACATGGGCAGAAACACAAAGTTTAACTATTCTTGTAGCTGTATTTTCTATTATTTTCTCTTTAGCAATTTGGGGAATAGATACAGTTTTCAGTAGAGTTATTGGGTATTATTTTAATTTAATAAACGGATAATTTTAAGATTTATGTCTGAAGGAATAGAAAAGAAGTGGTACGTAGTTAGAGCTGTAAGTGGTCAAGAAAACAAAATCAAAGCATATATTGAGAATGAAATAGCTCGATTAGGCTTACAAGATTATGTAGATCAGGTTCTTGTACCTACTGAAAAAGTAATTCAAATACGTAACGGGAAAAAGGTAAGCAAAGAAAAAGTTTACTTTCCTGGTTATATAATGGTTCAGGCAAATTTAAGTGGTGAAATCCCTCACATAATTAAATCTGTAACAAATGTTATTGGTTTTTTAGGAGAAACTAAAGGAGGAGAGCCAGTGCCTTTAAGACAATCTGAAGTTAACAGAATGTTAGGTAAAGTAGATGAATTAGAAGTAGATACAGATGTTAATGTAGCAATACCATTCACAATAGGAGAAACGGTAAAAGTTATAGACGGACCATTCAATGGTTTTGACGGAAGTATCGAAAAGATAAATGAGGAAAAGCGTAAACTAGAAGTAATGGTGAAGATTTTTGGAAGAAAAACACCATTAGAATTAAGTTATATGCAAGTAGAAAAAGTATAATAATTGTTACATAAAGATAGATGTTTCTTTTGCTTCCAATAAAAGTAAACATCGACTAAATTATTTAAAATGGCAAAAGAGTTAGACAAAGTAGTTAAGTTACAAGTAAGGGGAGGTGCAGCGAATCCGTCGCCACCGGTTGGACCCGCTCTAGGAGCTGCTGGGGTTAATATCATGGAGTTCTGTAAGCAGTTTAATGCTAGAACACAAGATAAACCAGGTAAAGTTTTACCTGTGGTAATTTCTGTTTACAGAGACAAATCATTTGAATTTGTAATCAAAACACCACCAGCTGCAGTACAATTATTAGAAGCGGCAAAAATCAAGAAGGGTTCAGGAGAACCAAACCGAAAAAAAGTAGCTAAAGTTTCTTGGGATCAAGTGAAAACTATCGCAGAAGACAAAATGGTAGATTTAAATGCATTTACAATTGAATCTGCTATGAAGATGGTAGCTGGAACCGCAAGGTCAATGGGTATAACCGTGACTGGAAACGCGCCAAATTAATCTATAAAAGAAATTTAAAATGGCAAGATTAACAAAAAAGAAAAAAGAGGCTTTAGCAAAAATAGAAAAAGGAAAAGTTTATTCTATTACTGAAGCATCTGCATTAATAAAAGAAATATCTAATGCAAAGTTTGACGCATCTGTAGATTTAGCAGTTCGTTTAGGAGTTGATCCTAGAAAAGCTAACCAAATGGTAAGAGGTGTTGTATCTCTTCCTCATGGTACAGGTAAAGACGTAAAAGTTTTAGCATTAGTAACTCCAGATAAAGAAGCAGAAGCTAAAGAAGCTGGAGCAGATTTCGTTGGTTTAGATGAGTACCTTGATAAAATCAAGAGTGGTTGGACAGACGTAGACGTTATTATTACTATGCCTAGTGTTATGGGGAAATTAGGTCCTTTAGGACGTGTATTAGGTCCTCGTGGTTTAATGCCTAACCCTAAGACTGGTACAGTAACAATGGATATTGCAAAAGCCGTTACAGAAGTAAAAGCTGGTAAAATTGACTTTAAAGTAGATAAAACTGGTATTGTACATGCTGCAATTGGAAAAGCATCTTTTAGTGCTGATAAAATTGAGGACAATGCAAATGAATTATTACAAACATTAATGAAACTTAAACCAACTGCATCTAAGGGAGTTTATGTAAAAAGCATTTTTATGTCTTCTACTATGAGCCCTAGTATAGCTGTAGATACTAAAATTGGTTAATTAGTTAAAAACTTTTATTATGACAAGAGAAGACAAATCACAAGTAATTAAAGACTTAACTTCACAATTAGCTGATAACGCAAATATCTATTTAGCAGATATTTCTGGATTAAACGCAGTTGCAACATCTAATTTACGTCGTGCTTGTTTTAAAGCAAACGTACAATTAGCAGTTGTTAAGAACACATTACTTGAAAAAGCAATGGAAGCATCAGATAGAGAATTTGGTGATCTTCCTTCAGTTTTAAAAGGAAATACATCGGTGATGTATTCTGAAACTGGAAACGCTCCAGCTAAAGTAATTAAAGCTTTCAGAAAGAAATCAGAGAAGCCTTTATTAAAAGGTGCTTTTATTGAAGAAGCTGTTTACATTGGTGATGAGCAATTAGATATGTTAGTTGACATCAAGTCGAAAGAAGAATTAATTGGAGATATCATTGGATTATTACAATCTCCAGCTAAAAACGTTATTTCAGCGCTTCAATCGGGAGGAAATACACTTTCAGGTATCTTAAAAACATTATCTCAAAAAGAGGGATAATCAACTAAGTACGCACTTAATTACAAATATATTATTACAAAATTATTAAAACGATAGAAAAATGGCAGATTTAAAAGATTTCGCAGAACAATTAGTTAACTTAACAGTAAAAGAAGTTAATGAATTAGCAACTATATTAAAAGATGAGTACGGTATTGAGCCTGCTGCTGCAGCTGTAGCTGTTGCTGCTGGACCTGCAGGTGGTGGAGACGCTGCTGAAGCTCAAACTGAATTTGACGTAATATTAAAAGCCGCTGGTGGTTCTAAATTAGCAGTAGTAAAATTAGTTAAGGAATTAACTGGTTTAGGTTTAAAAGAAGCTAAAGGTTTAGTTGATGATGCACCAAGTGCAATCAAAGAAGGAGTTACTAAAGACGAAGCAGAAGGCTTAAAAGCTTCTTTAGAAGAAGCGGGAGCTGAGGTAGAGCTTAAGTAATTACACTAAGCAAACAACATAAAGGTTTAGGTCTGGAACACGCGTTCTAAGACCTAGACCATTTTGCGTATATAAATATGACATATACGTTTTATAATTTTTTTTAATCAAAACTCCGTCCATTGATGTTAGCAAAACAAGCTGAAAGATTAAATTTCTCATCTATTATCAATAGAACTGAATATCCAGATTTTATGGATATTCAAATAAAATCCTTTCAGGATTTTTTCCAGTTAGAAACTAAATCTGAAGAAAGAGGAGATGAAGGTCTATACAATACCTTTCTAGAAAACTTCCCAATAACAGACACACGTAATCAATTCGTATTAGAATTTTTAGATTACTTCATTGATCCACCTAGATATTCTATAGAAGAATGTATTGAGAGAGGACTTACATATAGTGTTCCATTAAAAGCAAGGTTAAAGTTATACTGTACAGACCCTGAACATGAGGATTTCGAGACCATTGTTCAAGATGTGTACTTAGGTACAATACCTTACATGACACCTTCTGGTACTTTTTGTATCAATGGTGCAGAACGCGTTGTAGTTTCTCAATTACATCGTTCACCAGGTGTGTTTTTCGGTCAATCATTCCACGCAAATGGGACTAAATTATACTCTGCAAGAGTAATACCATTTAAAGGTTCTTGGATTGAGTTCGCTACAGATATTAATCAGGTAATGTATGCATACATTGATAGAAAGAAAAAATTACCTGTAACTACTTTATTTAGAGCAATTGGTTTTGAAAGAGATAAAGATATTTTAGAGATTTTTGATTTAGCTGAAGAAGTTAAAGTATCAAAATCTGGACTTAAGAAAATCTTAGGACGTAAACTTGCTGCACGTGTTCTTAATACATGGCATGAAGATTTCGTTGATGAAGATACAGGAGAAGTAGTATCGATCGAACGTAATGAAATCGTTTTAGATCGTGATACTGTTATAGATAAAGATAATATTGAAGAAATTCTTGAAGCGAATGTAAAAGCAATCCTTTTACATAAAGAAAGTGCAGAACAAGGAGATTATGCTATTATTCATAATACACTTCAAAAAGATCCTACAAACTCTGAAAAAGAAGCTGTAGAACATATTTATAGACAACTACGTAATGCAGAGCCGCCAGATGAAGAAACTGCACGTGGTATTATAGATAAATTATTCTTTAGTGATCAACGTTACTCTTTAGGAGAAGTTGGTCGTTATAGAATGAACAAGAAATTACAGTTAGATATCGGTATGGATAAGCAAGTGCTTACCAAAGAAGATATCATAACTATTATAAAATATTTAATCGAGCTTATTAACTCTAAAGCGGAGATTGATGATATTGATCACCTATCTAACCGTCGTGTACGTACAGTAGGAGAACAATTATCTTCTCAATTTGGTGTTGGTTTAGCACGTATGGCACGTACTATTCGTGAGCGTATGAACGTTCGTGATAACGAAGTATTTACTCCTATTGACTTAATTAATGCAAAGACATTATCTTCTGTAATTAATTCTTTCTTTGGTACAAACCAATTGTCTCAATTTATGGATCAAACCAATCCTCTTGCAGAGATTACGCATAAGCGTCGTCTTTCCGCATTAGGACCAGGTGGTTTATCTCGTGAAAGAGCTGGTTTCGAAGTACGTGATGTTCACTATACACACTACGGAAGACTTTGTCCTATTGAAACACCAGAGGGACCAAACATTGGTCTTATTTCTTCACTTTCGGTATTTGCTAAAGTGAATTCTATGGGATTCATTGAAACACCTTACAGAAAAGTAACAGATGGTGTAGTAGATATTAAAAATGAACCGATTTACTTAAGTGCTGAAGAGGAAGAAGATAAATTAATCGCGCAAGCAACTGTAAAAGTTGATGACGATGGTAAGATTTTAGATGATAAGGTAATTGCAAGAATGGAAGGTGACTTCCCAGTAATTGATCCTAAGGAGCTTCACTATACAGATGTTGCACCAAATCAAATTACATCTATTTCTGCTTCATTAATTCCTTTCTTAGAACATGATGATGCGAATAGAGCCCTAATGGGATCTAACATGATGCGTCAAGCTGTACCATTATTACGTCCGCAAGCTCCTATTGTAGGAACTGGTTTAGAACGTCAAGTGGCTTCAGATTCTCGTGTACTTATTAATGCAGAGAGAAATGGTGTTGTACAATATGTAGATTCACTAGAAATTACTATAAAATACGATCGTACTGATGATGAAGCTAAAGTTAGTTTCGACTCAGATACAAAAACATATCCTTTAACGAAGTTTAGAAAAACCAATCAAGGTACAAGTATTAACTTGAAACCAATTGTTGTAAAAGGAGATAAAGTTGTAAAAGGTCAAGTTTTATCTGAAGGTTATGCAACTCAAAAAGGAGAGCTAGCTTTAGGAAGAAATATGAAAGTAGCCTTCATGCCTTGGAAAGGGTATAACTTTGAGGATGCAATTGTAATTTCTGAAAAAGTAGTACGTGAAGATATTTTTACATCTATACATATAGATGAGTATTCTTTAGAAGTTAGAGATACAAAATTAGGTAACGAAGAGTTAACTAATGATATTCCTAACGTATCTGAAGAAGCTACAAAAGATCTTGATGAAAACGGAATGATTCGTGTTGGGGCAGAAGTGAAACCTGGTGATATCCTTATCGGAAAAATTACACCAAAAGGGGAATCGGATCCTACTCCAGAAGAAAAATTATTACGTGCAATCTTTGGTGATAAAGCTGGAGATGTAAAAGATGCTTCATTAAAAGCTTCACCTTCATTACATGGTGTTGTAATTAATAAGAAGTTATTCTCAAGAGCGGTTAAAGATAAACGTAAACGTGCTCAAGATAAAGAAGATATAGCGCAATTAGAAGCTTTATATTATACTAAGTTTGATGATTTGCAAGCTGTTTTAGTGGATAAATTATTCACTCTTGTAAATGGTAAAACTGCACAAGGTATCTTTAATGATTTAGGTGAAGAAGTTCTTCCAAAAGGAAAGAAATTTACACTTAAAATGTTAAATGCTGTAGATGATTATACGCACTTAACTTCTGGTACTTGGACAACAGACGACAAGACTAACAAGTTAGTTGCAGATTTAATTCATAACTACAAGATTAAAGAAAACGATTTACAAGGTTCTTTAAGACGTGAGAAATTTACTATTTCTGTAGGAGATGAATTACCAGCAGGTATCATCAAATTAGCAAAAGTTTATATTGCTAAAAAGCGTAAGCTTAAAGTGGGTGATAAAATGGCAGGACGACATGGTAACAAAGGTATTGTTGCACGTATTGTACGTCAAGAAGATATGCCATTCTTAGAAGATGGAACGCCAGTTGATATTGTATTAAATCCACTTGGTGTACCTTCTCGTATGAACATTGGTCAGATATATGAAACGGTATTAGGTTGGGCCGGACAAAAATTAGGTCGTACATACGCTACACCAATTTTTGATGGTGCTACTCTAGATCAAATCAACGAATTTACAGACGAAGCTGGAATTCCAAGATTCGGACATACCTATCTTTATGATGGTGGTACTGGAGATCGTTTTGATCAACCAGCAACCGTGGGAGTTATTTATATGTTGAAATTAGGACATATGGTTGACGATAAAATGCACGCTCGTTCAATTGGACCATACTCTCTTATTACACAACAACCTCTTGGTGGTAAAGCACAATTTGGTGGACAACGTTTTGGAGAAATGGAAGTTTGGGCACTGGAAGCATATGGTGCATCAGCAACCTTACGAGAAATATTGACAGTGAAATCTGATGATGTAATTGGTAGAGCTAAAACATACGAAAGTATTGTTAAAGGAGAACCAATGCCAGATCCAGGATTACCGGAATCATTCAATGTATTGATGCATGAATTGAAAGGGTTAGGATTAGACATCAGATTAGAGGAATAATAAAAAAAGTATGAGGTCGCAGTATTCGGTTAGCTTTAATTGGATAACGGAATACTGAGACTGAGACTGAATACTATAAGAAATGGCAAGAAAACAAGATAAGAACACAGTAAAGAGATTTAATAAAATCTCCATTGGTTTAGCATCACCAGAATCTATTTTAGCAGAATCTAGAGGTGAAGTTTTAAAACCAGAAACTATTAATTATCGTACACATAAACCAGAACGTGATGGTTTATTCTGTGAGCGTATTTTTGGTCCTGTAAAGGATTATGAATGTGCTTGTGGTAAATATAAACGTATTCGCTACAAAGGTATTGTATGTGATCGTTGTGGTGTTGAAGTAACCGAAAAGAAAGTACGTCGTGACAGAGTAGGACACATTAATTTAGTAGTTCCTGTTGCACATATTTGGTATTTCCGTTCTTTACCAAACAAAATAGGTTATTTATTAGGACTTCCTTCAAAGAAGCTTGATATGATAATTTACTACGAACGTTACGTAGTAATTCAACCAGGTATTGCTAAAAATGCCGAAGGAGAACCATTACAAAAAATGGATTTCTTAACCGAAGAAGAATACTTAAATATTCTAGAAACTCTTCCGCAAGAAAACCAATACCTAGATGATACAGATCCTAACAAGTTCCTTGCAAAAATGGGAGCAGAATGTTTGATCGACTTATTAGCTAGAATAGATTTAGAAACGCTTTCATATGAATTACGTCATAAAGCAAATACCGAAACGTCTAAACAACGTAAAACGGAAGCTTTAAAACGTTTACAAGTAGTAGAAGCTTTAAAAGAATCTAACGAAAATAGAGAGAACCGTCCAGAATGGATGATCTTGAAAGTAGTGCCAATTATCCCACCAGAATTAAGACCTTTAGTGCCTTTAGATGGTGGACGTTTTGCAACTTCCGATTTAAATGATTTATATCGTCGTGTAATTATTAGAAACAATCGTCTTAAGAGATTAGTTGAAATAAAAGCACCAGAAGTTATTTTACGTAATGAGAAACGTATGTTACAAGAGTCTGTAGATTCTTTATTAGATAATACACGTAAATCATCTGCAGTAAAAACAGATTCTAATAGACCATTAAAATCATTATCAGATTCACTTAAAGGTAAGCAAGGACGTTTCCGTCAAAACTTACTTGGTAAGCGTGTGGATTATTCTGCTCGTTCTGTAATTGTTGTTGGACCAGAATTAAGATTATTTGAATGTGGATTGCCTAAAAATATGGCAGCAGAGCTATACAAACCTTTCGTAATTAGAAAACTAATTGAAAGAGGAATTGTAAAAACTGTAAAATCTGCAAAGAAAATTATAGATAAAAGAGAACCTGTAGTTTGGGATATTTTAGAGAATGTTTTAAAAGGACATCCAGTACTTTTAAATCGTGCTCCTACATTACACAGACTAGGTATTCAAGCTTTTCAACCAAAATTAATTGAAGGAAAAGCAATTCAATTACACCCATTAGTAACTACTGCATTTAATGCCGATTTTGATGGAGATCAAATGGCAGTGCACTTACCATTAGGACCAGAAGCTATTTTAGAATGTCAATTATTAATGTTGGCTTCTCATAATATCTTAAATCCAGCAAATGGTTCGCCAGTAACTGTACCTTCACAGGATATGGTACTTGGTCTTTACTATATGACCAAACTAAGAACTTCGACTAAAGACGTAAAAGTTAAAGGAGAAGGTTTAACTTTCTATTCTGCCGAAGAAGTAACTATTGCTTACAACGAAAAGCAAGTAGACTTAAATGCGCAAATTAAAGTAAGAGCAATAGATTTTAATGAAGCAGGAGAATTAGTTCCTCAAATTATTGAAACTACTGTTGGTCGTGTAATCTTTAATAAGAAAGTACCAGCTGCAGCAGGATATATAAATGATGTATTAACTAAAAAATCACTAAGAAATATTATTGGTGATATTTTAAAAGTAACATCAGTACCTGAAACAGCAGATTTCTTAGATGAAATTAAAAACTTAGGATACTACTACGCATTTAAAGGTGGTTTATCATTTAGTTTAGGAGATATTATTATTCCACCAGAAAAGCAATCTATGATTGATTCTGCAAACGTAAAAGTGGAAGGGATTATGGGTAACTATAACATGGGACTTATAACAAATAATGAACGTTATAACCAAGTTATTGATATCTGGACTTCAACCAATGCAGAACTGACAGAATTGTCAATGAAGCGTATTCGTGAAGATCAACAAGGTTTCAACTCGGTGTATATGATGCTTGATTCTGGAGCCCGTGGATCTAAAGAACAGATTCGCCAGTTAACAGGAATGCGTGGATTAATGGCGAAGCCTAAAAAATCTACTGCAGGAGGTGGATCGATTATTGAAAATCCAATTCTTTCTAACTTTAAGGAAGGTCTTTCTATTTTAGAATACTTTATTTCTACGCACGGTGCACGTAAAGGTCTTGCCGATACAGCACTTAAAACTGCCGATGCAGGTTACTTAACACGTCGTCTAGTAGATGTATCTCAAGATGTAATTGTAAACACGGTAGATTGCGGTACTTTAAGAGGTGTAGAAATTGCGCCACTTAAAAAGAATGATGAAGTTGTTGAAACTTTAGAAGAAAGAATCTTAGGTCGTATTTCATTAAACGATATATATAATCCATTAACAGACGAATTATTAGTTGGGGCTAATGAGTTAATTACAGAAGAAATTGCAAAAGCAATTGAAAACTCACCAATAGATAAAGTAGATGCTCGTTCACCATTAAGTTGTGAAGCTAAGAAAGGTATTTGCGCTAAATGTTATGGTAGAAACCTTGCAACTAACAAAATGGTGCAACGTGGAGAAGCAGTAGGAGTTGTGGCAGCACAGTCTATTGGAGAACCAGGTACACAGTTAACATTACGTACATTCCACGTAGGTGGTATTGCAGGTAACATTTCTGAAGAAAATAAATTAGCTGTTAAGTTTGACGGTATTGCAGAGATTGAGGAATTAAAAACTGTAAAAGGGGAAGATAACGATGGTAACATCGTTGATGTTGTAATCTCTCGTACTTCTGAAATCAAATTAATAGATAAGAAAACTGGTATTACTTTAAGTACTAACAATATTCCTTATGGTTCCTTTGTTCAAGTTAAAAACGGAGACAAATTATCTAAAGGAGATGTAGTTTGTACTTGGGATCCATATAATGGTGTAATTATTTCAGAATTTGCTGGAAAAGTTCGTTATGAGAACATTGAACAAGGTATTACTTATCAAGTTGAAGTTGATGAGCAAACAGGTTTCCAAGAGAAAGTGATTTCTGAATCTAGAAACAAAAAGCTTATTCCAACACTTATTGTTGAAGATAGTAAAGGCGAAGCAATTCGTTCTTACAACTTACCAGTAGGAGCTCACATTATGATTGATGATGGTGAGAAGGTTAATATTGGTAAAATTTTAGTTAAGATTCCACGTAAGTCTTCTA
Source organism: Lacinutrix sp. WUR7 (assembly GCF_016864015.1). NCBI lineage: Bacteria > Pseudomonadati > Bacteroidota > Flavobacteriia > Flavobacteriales > Flavobacteriaceae > Lacinutrix > Lacinutrix sp. WUR7. Next base: position 2,361,576 of record NZ_CP045067.1, read on the forward strand.
AAGCAGGAGATATTACAGGAGGTTTACCACGTGTAACAGAATTGTTTGAAGCACGTAATCCTTCTAACCCTGCAGTAGTAAGTGCTATTGATGGTGTTGTTTCTTTTGGTAAAATTAAAAGAGGTAATCGTGAGATTATTATAGAATCTAAAACTGGAGATATTAAGAAATACCTAGTTAAATTATCGAATCAAATTCTTGTACAAGAAAACGATTTTGTAAAAGCAGGTATGCCTTTATCAGATGGTTCTATAACACCTAACGATATTCTTAATATAAAAGGACCTTCAGCGGTACAACAATACTTAGTTAACGAAGTACAAGAAGTATATCGTTTACAAGGTGTAAAAATTAACGATAAGCACTTCGAAGTTGTTGTAAGACAAATGATGCGTAAAGTTAGAATTATAGATTCTGGTGATACTATCTTCTTAGAAGATCAATTAGTACATAAAGCAGATTTCATTCAAGAAAATGATGATATCTTTGGAATGAAAGTTGTTGAAAATGCTGGTGATTCTGCTACCTTAAAAGAAGGACAAATTGTAACAGCACGTGTGTTAAGAGATGAAAATTCTATTTTACGTCGTGAGGATAAAGCATTAGCGGAAGCTAGAGATGCTAAACCTGCAACTGCTACACCTATCTTACAAGGTATTACAAGAGCATCGCTACAAACAAAATCATTTATATCTGCAGCTTCTTTCCAAGAAACTACCAAGGTATTAAATGAAGCTGCTGTAGCAGGTAAAATTGATACTCTAGAAGGACTTAAAGAAAATGTAATTGTAGGACACAGAATTCCAGCAGGAACAGGAATGCGTAACTATGAAAACATTATCGTAGGATCTAAAGAAGAGTTTGATCAAATGATGCAAGCAAAACAAGAGGTTAACTATAATTAAATGAGATTCCAACACTTCTTTTTGAAGTGTTAGCTAATCGAATTTATTCCTGCGCAGGCAGGAATCTCTTAATTTGAAACGAAAGTTTTGATATAATAATAAAAGTCCTGTTTTTTTAAACAGGACTTTTTATTTTAAATATAATTATTAATAAGACTTCCGTTTTTACGGAAGTGTAAACAAGTTTACGATGGCAGAAGATAAAAACAAGAAAAAACCAGGACAAATTAATATCGAACTAGATGAGAAAATTGCGGAAGGGACTTATTCTAACCTAGCAATTATTAATCATTCTGTTTCCGAATTTGTTGTAGATTTTGTTAGTATTATGCCTGGAACACCTAAAAGTAAGGTGAAATCTAGAATTATATTAACACCACAACACGCTAAACGATTGATGAAAGCTTTAAGTGATAACGTAGCGAAGTTTGAAAACATGCATGGTGAAATCAAAGATTATGAGCAACCTCCAATACCTTTGAATTTTGGACCAACGGGTGAAGCGTAATATTTGATTAAAAGGAACTTTTAAAAAATGTAAAAATTAATTTTACGCGTTTAAAAAATTAAGCAAAAAAAATCCTCTAACACTGTTAGAGGATTTTTTTTGCTTAATTAATACATATAGAAATAAATTATAACATTACATTTATTAATAGGTTTATTTTATTCCTAGTAGATTTATGACTTTCAAAAGTGTCGTTTATTTGTTTTTTTAAAATTATTATATATAAATTGCTTCTATTACAACTTCAAACTGTCTTAAATGTCTTTAAAATAGTTTTCTGTTATTTAAACTCACTTACAAAATGAAATTTAAGACTTGGATATTTTTGTTGTGTCATTTGTAAAGAAAATGCAGAGTCTGCTAAAAATACGAGTTGATTTCTTTTGTCTTTCGCTAAAAAACGTTGTTTTACTCTTATAAACTCTTTGTATTCTTCACTTTTTTCATTTTCAGTTTCTATCCAACAAGCTTTAAAAACATTTAAATTTTCATAGGTACATTTCGCACCATATTCATGTTCTAATCGGTATTGTATAACTTCATATTGTAATGCGCCAACGGTACCAATAACCTTTCTTCCATTTAATTCTAAAGTAAATAATTGGGCAACACCTTCATCCATTAATTGATCTATACCTTTGTTTAATTGTTTAGATTTCATTGGATCCGCATTATTTATATATCTAAAATGCTCTGGTGAGAAACTAGGTACACCTTTGTAATTTAGTATTTCACCTTCGGTTAAGGTGTCTCCAATTTTAAAGGTTCCGGTATCTTGTAAGCCTACAATATCACCAGGATAGGAGATGTCTACAATTTCTTTCTTCTCTGCAAAGAAGGCATTAGGACTAGAAAATTTTACTTTTTTATTATGTCTAACGTGCAAGTACTGTGTATTTCTTTTAAATTCTCCAGATACTATTTTAACAAATGCCAAACGGTTTCTATGGTTGGGATCCATGTTGGCGTGAATTTTAAAAACAAAGCCAGAGAACTTATCTTCATCCGGTTTTACTAATCGTTCTTCACTTTGCTTTGGTCTAGGTTTAGGTGCTATTTCAACAAAACAATCTAATAATTCACGTACTCCAAAACTATTTAAAGCAGAACCAAAAAACACAGGTTGTAGCGTACCATCTAAATATTCTTTATTGTTAAAACTTGGATAAATACCTTCTACTAATTCTATTTCTTCTCTTAGTGTTTCTGCTGCTTTATCTCCAACTAATTTATTTAATTCACTAGAGTTTAAATCCGAAATCTCTATAGTTTCTTCAATATTCTTTCGGCTATCACCACTAAATAAGTTTATATTCTTTTCCCATAAATTATAGATTCCTTTAAAGTCGTAACCCATTCCAATTGGAAAACTTAAGGGAGTTACTCGTAAACCTAATTTTTGCTCTATTTCATCAAGGAGTTCAAAAGCATCTTTACCTTCACGATCCATTTTGTTAATAAATACAATCATTGGTATATTACGCATTCTACAAACTTCAACCAATTTTTCCGTCTGCTCTTCAACTCCTTTTGCTACATCAATTACCACAATAACACTGTCAACAGCAGTAAGGGTTCTAAAAGTATCTTCAGCAAAATCTTTATGTCCGGGTGTATCTAAAATATTAATTTTTATACCATTATATTCAAAAGCTAATACAGAAGTAGCTACAGATATTCCACGCTGTCTTTCAATCTCCATGAAATCACTAGTAGCACCTTTCTTTATTTTATTACTTTTTACTGCTCCAGCTTCTTGAATAGCTCCTCCAAATAATAGTAATTTCTCTGTTAGAGTTGTCTTACCAGCATCGGGATGAGAGATAATTCCAAAGGTTCTTCTTCGTTTGATTTCGTCTGTAAATTTCATAAAAAATAATTTTGGTAAATATACTTAAGACAAATATTTTTTGAGGAATTTTGAGAGAGTAATTTTTCCTTATTACTACATAACTTTAATCTATAAATGGAAAGATGATAACTATATAAAAATAAAATGCTTTTGTTTTAATATGGGTAGTTTGGAAATAATTGCCAAATTGTGATTTCCTTTTAACTTATTTAAAGATATTAATAACCATTATCAACTTCTTTTACTTTTTACTGGTTGTAAATTATAGAAATGTTAGACAACCAAACACTTCATATTTTAGTTTATGATTATAAATTACATACTTCATCGATTAATTATGTTAGGTCATCGTTTATACTAGTCTTGTTTGACGTTTAGAGCTATTTTTGCCTCAGATTTTGGGGATTTTGGCTAAAAATCAATAGAACTCATTTTTTGTCGGCTATTTTTACTATTTATCGAATTAACTGAACAATTTTATTAAATCGCTTTGTGGAAAATATTGTAATGATATTTTTGTCTTTAATAGCAAATTACGGAAAACCCGTAAAAAATAATTAAACGTTATTTCTCCCTAAGAGAATGAATAATTATTACAAATTTTTATTAAATACAACTAACACTAGGTGTTGTGCTAGTTTTTTGTGCGAAATAATTAATATGTTTTGTGATGCCTGCATTACAAAACATTTTTTATATAATAAAAAATAAATTACCCTCCATAATATGAAAATCTTTACTCGATTCTCGATTTTTAAATTGAACAATTTAAGAATAATGTTTTTATTCTTTTTATTTCTAGCTATTCCAAGATTACATGCTCAAACTCAATGTGAAGTGGGGTATACATGTCCTGGACAGCCATCATCTTGTACTTACACATATAGTAATGGTTCTTGGTTTCCTAATATGCCTCAAGTAGGAATCACGGCGACGGAAAGTATTTGTATTTTGTCTGATTATACTTGGAATTATAATTTTGAAGCCAAGGGTACAATTTATATAGCTCCAAATATAACGGTAAATGCAACCTTTCAAAAGGTTAGCACCTTAGTTGTTGAGGGTACATTAAATATTACAAATAATGTTGATGTTAGTAATGGAGTTGTGAATGTTTGTAATGAAGGGGTGCTTAATACTAGTGTTTTAAATGTTTCTTCAACATCAGTGATAAATAACGCTGGAGAAATTATTATAAACAGTTCCAATGGAATCACATTCAATAGTGGTGTAACAGTTAATAATTATGATGGTGCTAATTTTGTGATGAATGGTGGTTCTAATGGTATTATACTTGATGGAATCATTAGTAACTGTGGTATAATTAGAGCAAACACTTCTGGTGATACTCAATTTAATGCTAATTCTCAGATATATAACGCTTGTACTTTCTATGTTGAGAATGATTTAAGAATAGATAGGGTTTTTACAAACGATGGTTTAATCGTTTCAGGTGGAACTCTTAGAATAAATAATGGAATCGTAACCAATAACGGAGTTTTTGATGCAACAGATGTAATCGTTGACGGTACAACACAGCAATTGAATGGTAATAACTCAACCTCTTTATTAATAGCAAGTGGTTCGGTTACATTAACGAATGGAGGGGATATTACAGATCATTTTTATTACGGACCAACAATAACAGCATGTAGTAATGGATGTGATGCAGGTGTAACTTTAGTAGACGATGTATATAGAAATTATGTGTCAACAGAAGAATATTTAGAATCTTGTGGAGGGTTAATATGTTCTGCTGAAACAGATTTTACGGATCCAGTAATTATGTGCCCTGCTAATATTGAGCAAGTTACATCTGGTAGTGGGGAGGCTATAGTAATTCCAGATCCTGTTTATTCAGATAATTGTCTTGTAGACACATTAGTTTGGGAAATGACTGGAGCAACAACAGGTAGTTCTTCAGTAACAGGAGAAAATGTTGTAGGAACACAAACATTTAATATAGGTGTTACAACAGTTACATATACAGTTACAGATGTAGCTGGTAGATCTGTTGTATGTTCTTTTACTGTTACTATAATTTTAAATGATTCAGATGGAGATGGTGTTATTGATGATGAGGATGTTTGTAACGGTTTTGATGACACTTTAGATGCAGATAATGATACTGTGCCAGATGGTTGTGATCTAGATGATGATAATGATGGTATTTTGGATACTGTTGAAAATAGCCAATGTGTTGTAGGAATACCTTCTAATTCTGGTGCATGGACTGCGTCAGGAAATGGTTCAAGTACAACTTGGAGTACCTCTGCAGGTTTAGTTAATATATCGGCTTCAGCTACAAATTATGGTGCTGGAACAGGATTTGCTTTAAATGATTTTGAAACAACGGATACAATGGCATGTAGTGGAGCTTATAGTGAGCCGACTATTGTTGGAAACCCTTCGTTAAGTATAAGACATACATTTCACCCTGATGGAAATATAAACGGAACATCAAGTACAGGGCAAATTACTTTTGATTTTGGAGTTAATGTTATTAATCCAGTAATACATTTCGACCGATTAGGAGGTGGAGGAGGTATGAATCTTAGCACTACTTCATCATTAATTACTGTATTGAATTCGGAAATCTCTTTAACAGAACTGCAACAAAATGACGTCCACTTTGTAACAACATCAAAGACAATAACTAGAAGTAGTGGTGTTATTTATAATTCTACTCCTTCAGAATGTGGTACTCCATTAGATGGTACCGCTGCAGGAAGTGTTAGGTTAAACGGTGTGTTTAGATCATTGACAATAGAAATTTCTATGAATCCTAATGAAAATGGGCTTGTAAATGATAGATGGGAAATAGCTTTTAGTGATATTATTCAGGCTCCGGATTGTGATAATGATGGAATACCGAATAGTTTAGATACAGATAGTGACAATGATGGTTGTCCAGATGCTTTAGAAGGAGGAGATAATATTTTAGCTGCAAACGTGAATCCGGATGGAACACTGGATGGGACTGCAAACGCATCTACTAATGGAGTACCTAATAATGTAAGTGCTACTATGGGGCAACCAATAGGTGGCTCAATAGATGGAACCCCTTCAGATGCATTCGGACAATGTGATTCTGATGGAGATGGTGTTATAGATGATAATGATATATGTAATGGTTTTGATGATACTGTAGATACAGATAATGATACCGTGCCTGATGGTTGTGATTTAGATAATGATAATGATGGTATTACAGATATTAATGAAGGTATTTGTACTTCACCAGTACAATCTGGTGCATGGACTTTAGTTAGTGGTACAGAAGCTACTTTCGATTATGGAAATGGAGTTGTTGCAAGATTAATAACAAATTCTACAGGATTTCAAGCAAATGGAGCAGAGAATTTTAATACAGAAGCTTTTTGGTCTGAAAATTTAAGTGGAGACGCCTCACTAGTAAGAGAATATAGTTGGGGAAGTACTTTAACGGTTTCTTTTGAAGATGCAACTGGAGACCCTATAAATGTTACAAATCCTAAATTACATGTAGATAGACTAGGAGGTAGTGATGGTATTACGGAAAACAGTGCTTTAATGACATTGCAAGGAGGTTTAACTTGGACTAAGTTAATTGGGTCTGGTACTTCAGATTTTCAAGTAACATCAAATACCGCAAGAGATAGTGGTTCTGGAAATCCAATAGGTACTGGTTATACTTTTGAAAGTACAGAAGGTGTTGCAGATGGTACAGCAGCAGGATCATTGCAAATCAATGGTAATTTATCAACTTTTACTATTCAATTTGTACAAGATGGTGTTTCTGGTGTGCTTTCAGATGGAATTGAGTTTATTCTTTTTGCTTGTCCAGATTTAGATACAGATGGTGATTTAATACCAGATTATTTAGATACTGATAGTGATGATGATGGTTGTTTTGATGCAATAGAAGGTGGAGATGATATTGATTCTTCTAGTGTTAATAGTACAACTGGACAATTAACAGGTGTTGTAGATATTAACACAGGTCTTACAGATGATGTAGTGAATGCAACAACAGGTCAAACTGTGGGGAATTCTATTGATGATGGTGTAAATTCATGTCAAGGTGATTTAACGGGAGTTGTATTCGAAGACCTTAACGGAAACGGAACACAAGAAACTGGCGAATCAGGAATTGCAGATGTAGATGTAACCATTACGGATGTAAATGGAAATGAAACAACAGCAACTACGGATGCTAACGGAACATGGACAGCAACAGATATTCCAGTAGGAGCAGCAGATATTGATGTAGATGAAACTACCTTACCAACAGATATTACCAACACATTAACAAGTACTGGATCAGATCCAGAAACAGTTACGGTATTAGATGGAGTAACAACTACCACAACAGATGATGGTTATGCACCAGTAGTAGGAGGATTAACGGGAGTTGTATTCGAAGACCTTAACGGAAACGGAACACAAGAAACTGGTGAATCAGGAATTGCAGATGTAGATGTAACCATTACGGATGTAAATGGAAATGAAACAACAGCAACTACGGATGCTAACGGAACATGGACAGCAACAGACATTCCAGTAGGAGCAGCAGATATTGATGTAGATGAAACTACCTTACCAACAGATATTACCAACACATTAACAAGTACTGGATCAGATCCAGAAACAGTTACGGTATTAGATGGAGTAACGACTACCACAACAGATGATGGTTATGCACCAGTAGTAGGAGGATTAACGGGAGTTGTATTCGAAGACCTTAACGGAAACGGAACACAAGAAACTGGCGAATCAGGAATTGCAGATGTAGATGTAACCATTACGGATGTAAATGGAAATGAAACAACAGCAACTACGGATGCTAACGGAACATGGACAGCAACAGATATTCCAGTAGGAGCAGCAGATATTGATGTAGATGAAACTACCTTACCAACAGATATTACCAACACATTAACAAGTACTGGATCAGATCCAGAAACAGTTACGGTATTAGATGGAGTAACAACTACCACAACAGATGATGGTTATGCACCAGTAGTAGGAGGATTAACGGGAGTTGTATTCGAAGACCTTAACGGAAACGGAACACAAGAAACTGGCGAATCAGGAATTGCAGATGTAGATGTAACCATTACGGATGTAAATGGAAATGAAACAACAGCAACTACGGATGCTAACGGAACATGGACAGCAACAGATATTCCAGTAGGAGCAGCAGATATTGATGTAGATGAAACTACCTTACCAACAGATATTACCAACACATTAACAAGTACTGGATCAGATCCAGAAACAGTTACGGTATTAGATGGAGTAACGACTACCACAACAGATGATGGTTATGCACCAGTAGTAGGAGGATTAACGGGAGTTGTATTCGAAGACCTTAACGGAAACGGAACACAAGAAACTGGCGAATCAGGAATTGCAGATGTAGATGTAACGATTACGGATGTAAATGGAAATGAAACAACAGCAACTACGGATGCTAACGGAACATGGACAGCAACAGACATTCCAGTAGGAGCAGCAGATATTGATGTAGATGAAACTACTTTACCAACAGATATTACCAACACATTAACAAGTACTGGATCAGATCCAGAAACAGTTACGGTATTAGATGGAGTAACGACTACCACAACAGATGATGGTTATGCACCAGTAGTAGGAGGATTAACGGGAGTTGTATTCGAAGACCTTAACGGAAACGGAACACAAGAAACTGGCGAATCAGGAATTGCAGATGTAGATGTAACCATTACGGATGTAAATGGAAATGAAACAACAGCAACTACGGATGCTAACGGAACATGGACAGCAACAGATATTCCAGTAGGAGCAGCAGATATTGATGTAGATGAAACTACCTTACCAACAGATATTACCAACACATTAACAAGTACTGGATCAGATCCAGAAACAGTTACGGTATTAGATGGAGTAACGACTACCACAACAGATGATGGTTATGCACCAGTAGTAGGAGGATTAACGGGAGTTGTATTCGAAGACCTTAACGGAAACGGAACACAAGAAACTGGCGAATCAGGAATTGCAGATGTAGATGTAACCATTACGGATGTAAATGGAAATGAAACAACAGCAACTACGGATGCTAACGGAACATGGACAGCAACAGATATTCCAGTAGGAGCAGCAGATATTGATGTAGATGAAACTACCTTACCAACAGATATTACCAACACATTAACAAGTACTGGATCAGATCCAGAAACAGTTACGGTATTAGATGGAGTAACGACTACCACAACAGATGATGGTTATGCACCAGTAGTAGGAGGATTAACGGGAGTTGTATTCGAAGATCTTAACGGAAACGGAACACAAGAAACTGGCGAATCAGGAATTGCAGATGTAGATGTAACCATTACGGATGTAAATGGAAATGAAACAACAGCAACTACGGATGCTAACGGAACATGGACAGCAACAGATATTCCAGTAGGAGCAGCAGATATCGATGTAGATGAAACTACTTTACCAACAGATATTACCAACACATTAACAAGTACTGGATCAGATCCAGAAACAGTTACGGTATTAGATGGAGTAACAACTACCACAACAGATGATGGTTATGCACCAGTAGTAGGAGGATTAACGGGAGTTGTATTCGAAGACCTTAACGGAAACGGAACACAAGAAACTGGCGAATCAGGAATTGCAGATGTAGATGTAACCATTACGGATGTAAATGGAAATGAAACAACAGCAACTACGGATGCTAACGGAACATGGACAGCAACAGATATTCCAGTAGGAGCAGCAGATATTGATGTAGATGAAACTACCTTACCAACAGATATTACCAACACATTAACAAGTACTGGATCAGATCCAGAAACAGTTACGGTATTAGATGGAGTAACGACTACCACAACAGATGATGGTTATGCACCAGTAGTAGGAGGATTAACGGGAGTTGTATTCGAAGACCTTAACGGAAACGGAACACAAGAAACTGGCGAATCAGGAATTGCAGATGTAGATGTAACCATTACGGATGTAAATGGAAATGAAACAACAGCAACTACGGATGCTAACGGAACATGGACAGCAACAGATATTCCAGTAGGAGCAGCAGATATCGATGTAGATGAAACTACTTTACCAACAGATATTACCAACACATTAACAAGTACTGGATCAGATCCAGAAACAGTTACGGTATTAGATGGAGTAACAACTACCACAACAGATGATGGTTATGCACCAGTAGTAGGAGGATTAACGGGAGTTGTATTCGAAGACCTTAACGGAAACGGAACACAAGAAACTGGCGAATCAGGAATTGCAGATGTAGATGTAACCATTACGGATGTAAATGGAAATGAAACAACAGCAACTACGGATGCTAACGGAACATGGACAGCAACAGACATTCCAGTAGGAGCAGCAGATATTGATGTAGATGAAACTACCTTACCAACAGATATTACCAACACATTAACAAGTACTGGATCAGATCCAGAAACAGTTACGGTATTAGATGGAGTAACGACTACCACAACAGATGATGGTTATGCACCAGTAGTAGGAGGATTAACGGGAGTTGTATTCGAAGACCTTAACGGAAACGGAACACAAGAAACTGGCGAATCAGGAATTGCAGATGTAGATGTAACCATTACGGATGTAAATGGAAATGAAACAACAGCAACTACGGATGCTAACGGAACATGGACAGCAACAGATATTCCAGTAGGAGCAGCAGATATCGATGTAGATGAAACTACCTTACCAACAGATATTACCAACACATTAACAAGTACTGGATCAGATCCAGAAACAGTAACGGTATTAGATGGAGTAACGACTACGACAACAGATGATGGTTATGCACCAGTAGTAGGAGGATTAACGGGAGTTGTATTCGAAGACCTTAACGGAAACGGAACACAAGAAACTGGCGAATCAGGAATTGCAGATGTAGATGTAACCATTACGGATGTAAATGGAAATGAAACAACAGCAACTACGGATGCTAACGGAACATGGACAGTAACAGACATTCCAGTAGGAGCAGCAGATATTGATGTAGATGAAACTACCTTACCAACAGATATTACCAACACATTAACAAGTACTGGATCAGATCCAGAAACAGTTACGGTATTAGATGGAGTAACGACTACCACAACAGATGATGGTTATGCACCAGTAGTAGGAGGATTAACGGGAGTTGTATTTGAAGACCTTAACGGAAACGGAACACAAGAAACTAGCGAAGCAGGAATTGCAGATGTAGATGTAACGATTACGGATGTAAATGGAAATGAAACAACAGCAACTACGGATGCTAACGGAACATGGACAGCAACAGACATTCCAGTAGGAGCAGCAGATATTGATGTAGATGAAACTACCTTACCAACAGATATTACCAACACATTAACAAGTACTGGATCAGATCCAGAAACAGTTACGGTATTAGATGGAGTAACGACTACCACAACAGATGATGGTTATGCACCAGTAGTAGGAGGATTAACGGGAGTTGTATTCGAAGACCTTAACGGAAACGGAACACAAGAAACTGGCGAATCAGGAATTGCAGATGTAGATGTAACCATTACGGATGTAAATGGAAATGAAACAACAGCAACTACGGATGCTAACGGAACATGGACAGCAACAGATATTCCAGTAGGAGCAGCAGATATCGATGTAGATGAAACTACTTTACCAACAGATATTACCAACACATTAACAAGTACTGGATCAGATCCAGAAACAGTTACGGTATTAGATGGAGTAACAACTACCACAACAGATGATGGTTATGCACCAGTAGTAGGAGGATTAACGGGAGTTGTATTCGAAGACCTTAACGGAAACGGAACACAAGAAACTGGCGAATCAGGAATTGCAGATGTAGATGTAACCATTACGGATGTAAATGGAAATGAAACAACAGCAACTACGGATGCTAACGGAACATGGACAGCAACAGATATTCCAGTAGGAGCAGCAGATATTGATGTAGATGAAACTACCTTACCAACAGATATTACCAACACATTAACAAGTACTGGATCAGATCCAGAAACAGTTACGGTATTAGATGGAGTAACGACTACCACAACAGATGATGGTTATGCACCAGTAGTAGGAGGATTAACGGGAGTTGTATTCGAAGATCTTAACGGAAACGGAACACAAGAAACTGGCGAATCAGGAATTGCAGATGTAGATGTAACCATTACGGATGTAAATGGAAATGAAACAACAGCAACTACGGATGCTAACGGAACATGGACAGCAACAGATATTCCAGTAGGAGCAGCAGATATCGATGTAGATGAAACTACTTTACCAACAGATATTACCAACACATTAACAAGTACTGGATCAGATCCAGAAACAGTTACGGTATTAGATGGAGTAACAACTACCACAACAGATGATGGTTATGCACCAGTAGTAGGAGGATTAACGGGAGTTGTATTCGAAGACCTTAACGGAAACGGAACACAAGAAACTGGCGAATCAGGAATTGCAGATGTAGATGTAACCATTACGGATGTAAATGGAAATGAAACAACAGCAACTACGGATGCTAACGGAACATGGACAGCAACAGATATTCCAGTAGGAGCAGCAGATATTGATGTAGATGAAACTACCTTACCAACAGATATTACCAACACATTAACAAGTACTGGATCAGATCCAGAAACAGTTACGGTATTAGATGGAGTAACGACTACCACAACAGATGATGGTTATGCACCAGTAGTAGGAGGATTAACGGGAGTTGTATTCGAAGACCTTAACGGAAACGGAACACAAGAAACTGGCGAATCAGGAATTGCAGATGTAGATGTAACCATTACGGATGTAAATGGAAATGAAACAACAGCAACTACGGATGCTAACGGAACATGGACAGCAACAGATATTCCAGTAGGAGCAGCAGATATTGATGTAGATGAAACTACCTTACCAACAGATATTACCAACACATTAACAAGTACTGGATCAGATCCAGAAACAGTTACGGTATTAGATGGAGTAACGACTACCACAACAGATGATGGTTATGCACCAGTAGTAGGAGGATTAACGGGAGTTGTATTCGAAGATCTTAACGGAAACGGAACACAAGAAACTGGCGAATCAGGAATTGCAGATGTAGATGTAACCATTACGGATGTAAATGGAAATGAAACAACAGCAACTACGGATGCTAACGGAACATGGACAGCAACAGATATTCCAGTAGGAGCAGCAGATATCGATGTAGATGAAACTACTTTACCAACAGATATTACCAACACATTAACAAGTACTGGATCAGATCCAGAAACAGTTACGGTATTAGATGGAGTAACAACTACCACAACAGATGATGGTTATGCACCAGTAGTAGGAGGATTAACGGGAGTTGTATTCGAAGACCTTAACGGAAACGGAACACAAGAAACTGGCGAATCAGGAATTGCAGATGTAGATGTAACCATTACGGATGTAAATGGAAATGAAACAACAGCAACTACGGATGCTAACGGAACATGGACAGCAACAGATATTCCAGTAGGAGCAGCAGATATTGATGTAGATGAAACTACCTTACCAACAGATATTACCAACACATTAACAAGTACTGGATCAGATCCAGAAACAGTTACGGTATTAGATGGAGTAACAACTACCACAACAGATGATGGTTATGCACCAGTAGTAGGAGGATTAACGGGAGTTGTATTCGAAGACCTTAACGGAAACGGAACACAAGAAACTGGCGAATCAGGAATTGCAGATGTAGATGTAACCATTACGGATGTAAATGGAAATGAAACAACAGCAACTACGGATGCTAACGGAACATGGACAGCAACAGATATTCCAGTAGGAGCAGCAGATATCGATGTAGATGAAACTACTTTACCAACAGATATTACCAACACATTAACAAGTACTGGATCAGATCCAGAAACAGTTACGGTATTAGATGGAGTAACAACTACCACAACAGATGATGGTTATGCACCAGTAGTAGGAGGATTAACGGGAGTTGTATTCGAAGACCTTAACGGAAACGGAACACAAGAAACTGGCGAATCAGGAATTGCAGATGTAGATGTAACCATTACGGATGTAAATGGAAATGAAACAACAGCAACTACGGATGCTAACGGAACATGGACAGCAACAGACATTCCAGTAGGAGCAGCAGATATTGATGTAGATGAAACTACACTTCCAGCAGATATTACAGATACGTTAACAACAACAGGATCTGACCCAGAAACAGTAACTGTAGGAACGGGAACAAACGCAACAACAGATGATGGTTATGCACCAGCAGTAGGAGATATCAGCGGATTAGTATTCGAAGATATTAACGGCGATGGAGTTCAAGACCCAGGAGAAGAAGGAATTGCAGATGTAGATGTTATCATTACCGATATAAACGGTAATCCAATAACAGTAACTACAGGATCTGACGGAACATGGACAGCAACAGACATCCCGGTAGGAGATGCAACAGTTAATGTAGATGAATCTACCTTACCAACAGATGTAAGTAGCACTTTAACTACCACTGGTTCTGATCCAGAAACAGTAACAGTAACCGAAGGACCAAATACTAGTACAGCAGATGGATATTCTCCAGTAACGGCAGAATTAACCGGAGTTGTATTTGCCGATACTAACGGAAACGGTGTTCAAGATGCCGGAGAAGATGGAATTGCAGGAGTAGATGTTATCATTACCGATGTAAATAGTACACCAACTACAGTAACTACAGGAGCAGACGGAAGTTGGTCATTAAACAATGTACCAGTAGGTGATGCAACCGTAGATGTAGATGAAAGTACTTTACCAGCAAACATAACAAGTACCTTAACTACTACAAATTCTGACCCAGAAACAGTAACTGTAGGAACGGGAACAAACGCAACAACAGATGATGGTTATGCACCAGCAGTAGGAGATATCAGCGGATTAGTATTCGAAGATATCAATGGCGATGGTGTTCAAGATCCAGGCGAAGATGGAATTGCAGATGTAGATGTTATTATTACCGATGTAAATGGTAACCCAGTAACAGTAACTACAGGATCTGACGGAACATGGACAGCAACAGACATCCCGGTAGGAGATGCAACAGTTAATGTAGATGAATCTACCTTACCAACAGATGTAAGTAGCACTTTAACTACCACTGGTTCTGATCCAGAAACAGTAACAGTAACCGAAGGACCAAATACCAGTACAGCAGATGGATATTCTCCAGTAACGGCAGAATTAACCGGAGTTGTATTTGCCGATACTAACGGAAACGGAATTCAAGATGCAGGTGAAGATGGTATTGCAGGAGTAGATGTTATCATTACCGATGTAAATAGTACACCAACTACAGTAACTACAGGAGCAGACGGAAGTTGGTCATTAAACAATGTACCAGTAGGTGATGCAACCGTAGATGTAGATGAAAGTACTTTACCAGCAAACATAACAAGTACCTTAACTACTACAAATTCTGACCCAGAAACAGTAATTGTAGGAACGGGAACAAACGCAACAACAGATGATGGTTATGCACCAGCAGTAGGAGATATCAGCGGATTAGTATTCGAAGATATCAATGGCGATGGTGTTCAAGATCCAGGCGAAGATGGAATTGCAGATGTAGATGTTATTATTACCGATGTAAATGGTAACCCAGTAACAGTAACTACAGGATCTCACGGAACATGGACAGCAACAGACATTCCAGTAGGAGATGCAACAGTTAATGTAGATGAATCTACCTTACCAACAGATGTAAGTAGCACTTTAACTACCACTGGTTCTGATCCAGAAACAGTAACAGTAACCGAAGGACCAAATACTAGTACAGCAGATGGATATTCTCCAGTAACGGCAGAATTAACCGGAATTGTATTTGCCGATACTAACGGAAACGGTGTTCAAGATGCCGGAGAAGATGGAATTGCAGGAGTAGATGTTATCATTACCGATGTAAATAGTACACCAACTACAGTAACTACAGGAGCAGACGGAAGTTGGTCATTAAACAATGTACCAGTAGGTGATGCAACCGTAGATGTAGATGAAAGTACTTTACCAGCAAACATAACAAGTACCTTAACTACTACAAATTCTGACCCAGAAACAGTAACTGTAGGAACGGGAACAAACGCAACAACAGATGATGGTTATGCACCAGCAGTAGGAGATATCAGCGGATTAGTATTCGAAGATATCAATGGCGATGGTGTTCAAGATCCAGGCGAAGATGGAATTGCAGATGTAGATGTTATTATTACCGATGTAAATGGTAACCCAGTAACAGTAACTACAGGATCTGACGGAACATGGACAGCAACAGACATCCCGGTAGGAGATGCAACAGTTAATGTAGATGAATCTACCTTACCAACAGATGTAAGTAGCACTTTAACTACCACTGGTTCTGATCCAGAAACAGTAACAGTAACCGAAGGACCAAATACTAGTACAGCAGATGGATATTCTCCAGTAACGGCAGAATTAACCGGAGTTGTATTTGCCGATACTAACGGAAACGGAATTCAAGATGCAGGTGAAGATGGTATTGCAGGAGTAGATGTTATCATTACCGATGTAAATAGTACACCAACTACAGTAACTACAGGAGCAGACGGAAGTTGGTCATTAAACAATGTACCAGTAGGTGATGCAACCGTAGATGTAGATGAAAGTACTTTACCAGCAAACATAACAAGTACCTTAACTACTACAAATTCTGACCCAGAAACAGTAATTGTAGGAACGGGAACAAACGCAACAACAGATGATGGTTATGCACCAGCAGTAGGAGATATCAGCGGATTAGTATTCGAAGATATCAATGGCGATGGTGTTCAAGATCCAGGCGAAGATGGAATTGCAGATGTAGATGTTATTATTACCGATGTAAATGGTAACCCAGTAACAGTAACTACAGGATCTGACGGAACATGGACAGCAACAGACATTCCAGTAGGAGATGCAACAGTTAATGTAGATGAATCTACCTTACCAACAGATGTAAGTAGCACTTTAACTACCACTGGTTCTGATCCAGAAACAGTAACAGTAACCGAAGGACCAAATACTAGTACAGCAGATGGATATTCTCCAGTAACGGCAGAATTAACCGGAATTGTATTTGCCGATACTAACGGAAACGGTGTTCAAGATGCCGGAGAAGATGGAATTGCAGGAGTAGATGTTATCATTACCGATGTAAATAGTACACCAACTACAGTAACTACAGGAGCAGACGGAAGTTGGTCATTAAACAATGTACCAGTAGGTGATGCAACCGTAGATGTAGATGAAAGTACTTTACCAGCAAACATAACAAGTACCTTAACTACTACAAATTCTGACCCAGAAACAGTAACTGTAGGAACGGGAACAAACGCAACAACAGATGATGGTTATGCACCAGCAGTAGGAGATATCAGCGGATTAGTATTCGAAGATATCAATGGCGATGGTGTTCAAGATCCAGGCGAAGATGGAATTGCAGATGTAGATGTTATTATTACCGATGTAAATGGTAACCCAGTAACAGTAACTACAGGATCTGACGGAACATGGACAGCAACAGACATCCCGGTAGGAGATGCAACAGTTAATGTAGATGAATCTACCTTACCAACAGATGTAAGTAGCACTTTAACTACCACTGGTTCTGATCCAGAAACAGTAACAGTAACCGAAGGACCAAATACTAGTACAGCAGATGGATATTCTCCAGTAACGGCAGAATTAACCGGAGTTGTATTTGCCGATACTAACGGAAACGGTGTTCAAGATGCCGGAGAAGATGGAATTGCAGGAGTAGATGTTATCATTACCGATGTAAATAGTACACCAACTACAGTAACTACAGGAGCAGACGGAAGCTGGTCATTAAACAATATACCAGTAGGCGATGCAACCGTAGATGTAGATGAAAGTACTTTACCAGCAAACATAACAAGTACCTTAACTACTACAAATTCTGACCCAGAAACAGTAATTGTAGGAACGGGAACAAACGCAACAACAGATGATGGTTATGCACCAGCAGTAGGAGATATCAGCGGATTAGTATTCGAAGATATCAATGGCGATGGTGTTCAAGATCCAGGCGAAGATGGAATTGCAGATGTAGATGTTATTATTACCGATGTAAATGGTAACCCAGTAACAGTAACTACAGGATCTGACGGAACATGGACAGCAACAGACATCCCGGTAGGAGATGCAACAGTTAATGTAGATGAATCTACCTTACCAACAGATGTAAGTAGCACTTTAACTACCACTGGTTCTGATCCAGAAACAGTAACAGTAACCGAAGGACCAAATACTAGTACAGCAGATGGATATTCTCCAGTAACGGCAGAATTAACCGGAATTGTATTTGCCGATACTAACGGAAATGGTGTTCAAGATGCCGGAGAAGATGGAATTGCAGGAGTAGATGTTATCATTATCGATGTAAATAGTACACCAACTACAGTAACTACAGGAGCAGACGGAAGTTGGTCATTAAACAATGTACCAGTAGGTGATGCAACCGTAGATGTAGATGAAAGTACTTTACCAGCAAACATAACAAGTACCTTAACTACTACAAATTCTGACCCAGAAACAGTAACTGTAGGAACGGGAACAAACGCAACAACAGATGATGGTTATGCACCAGCAGTAGGAGATATCAGCGGATTAGTATTCGAAGATATCAATGGCGATGGTGTTCAAGATCCAGGCGAAGATGGAATTGCAGATGTAGATGTTATTATTACCGATGTAAATGGTAACCCAGTAACAGTAACTACAGGATCTGACGGAACATGGACAGCAACAGACATCCCGGTAGGAGATGCAACAGTTAATGTAGATGAATCTACCTTACCAACAGATGTAAGTAGCACTTTAACTACCACTGGTTCTGATCCAGAAACAGTAACAGTAACCGAAGGACCAAATACTAGTACAGCAGATGGATATTCTCCAGTAACGGCAGAATTAACCGGAGTTGTATTTGCCGATACTAACGGAAATGGTGTTCAAGATGCCGGAGAAGATGGAATTGCAGGAGTAGATGTTATCATTACCGATGTAAATAGTACACCAACTACAGTAACTACAGGAGCAGACGGAAGTTGGTCATTAAACAATGTACCAGTAGGTGATGCAACCGTAGATGTAGATGAAAGTACTTTACCAGCAAACATAACAAGTACCTTAACTACTACAAATTCTGACCCAGAAACAGTAACTGTAGTAGACGGACCAAATGCAACAACAAATGATGGTTATGCACCAGCAGTAGGAGATTTAATAGGAATTGTATTTGAAGATACCAACGGAAACGGAGTTCAAGATGCAGATGAAGATGGAATTGGAGATGTAGATGTTGTCATTACAGATGTTGACGGAACAGTAACCACAGTAACAACTGGCGCAGATGGGACATGGACATTAGAAGATGTACCAGTAGGAGATGCAACGGTAGATGTGGATGAAACAACGTTACCAACAGATGTAAGTGGAGATTTAACAACAACAGGATCAGATCCAGAAACAGTAACAGTTGCAGAAGTTGATAACTCAACATTAGATGATGGATATGCACCAGTAGTAGTAGATCCTTGCCCTTCACCAACAGATACCGATGGTGACGGACTTACAGATTGTGAGGAAACAACAGGAATTGATGATCCATTAACTCCATTAGATCCAAATGATTTCGGAGATGGTATTTCAGATCCAAATGATCCATGTGATCCAATCGGAATAAATAGTACAGATACCGATGGTGACGGACTTACAGATTGTGAGGAAACAACAGGAATTGATGATCCATTAACTCCATTAGATCCAAATGATTTCGGAGATGGTATTTCAGATCCAAATGATCCATGTGATCCAATCGGAATAAACAGTACAGATACCGATGGTGACGGACTTACAGATTGTGAGGAAACAACAGGAATTGATGATCCATTAACTCCATTAGATCCAAACGATTTCGGAGATGGTATTTCAGATCCAAATGATCCATGTGATCCAATCGGAATAAACAGCACGGATACCGATGGTGACGGACTTACAGATTGTGAGGAAACAACAGGAATTGATGATCCATTAACTCCATTAGATCCAAATGATTTCGGAGATGGTATTTCAGATCCAAATGATCCATGTGATCCAATCGGAATAAATAGTACAGATACCGATGGTGACGGACTTACAGATTGTGAGGAAACAACAGGAATTGATGATCCATTAACTCCATTAGATCCAAATGATTTCGGAGATGGTATTTCAGATCCAAACGATCCATGTGATCCAATCGGAATAAATAGTACAGATACCGATGGTGACGGACTTACAGATTGTGAGGAAACAACAGGAATTGATGATCCATTAACTCCATTAGATCCAAATGATTTCGGAGATGGTATTTCAGATCCAAATGATCCATGTGATCCAATCGGAATAAACAGCACGGATACCGATGGTGACGGACTTACAGATTGTGAGGAAACAACAGGAATTGATGATCCATTAACTCCATTAGATCCAAATGATTTCGGAGATGGTATTTCAGATCCAAATGATCCATGTGATCCAATCGGAATAAATAGTACAGATACCGATGGTGACGGACTTACAGATTGTGAGGAAACAACAGGAATTGATGATCCATTAACTCCATTAGATCCAAATGATTTCGGAGATGGTATTTCAGATCCAAATGATCCATGTGATCCAATCGGAATAAATAGTACAGATACCGATGGTGACGGACTTACAGATTGTGAGGAAACAACAGGAATTGATGATCCATTAACTCCATTAGATCCAAATGATTTCGGAGATGGTATTTCAGATCCAAACGATCCATGTGATCCAATCGGAATAAATAGTACAGATACCGATGGTGACGGACTTACAGATTGTGAGGAAACAACAGGAATTGATGATCCATTAACTCCATTAGATCCAAATGATTTCGGAGATGGTATTTCAGATCCAAATGATCCATGTGATCCAATCGGAATAAACAGCACGGATACCGATGGTGACGGACTTACAGATTGTGAGGAAACAACAGGAATTGATGATCCATTAACTCCATTAGATCCAAATGATTTCGGAGATGGTATTTCAGATCCAAATGATCCATGTGATCCAATCGGAATAAATAGTACAGATACCGATGGTGACGGACTTACAGATTGTGAGGAAACAACAGGAATTGATGATCCATTAACTCCATTAGATCCAAATGATTTCGGAGATGGTATTTCAGATCCAAACGATCCATGTGATCCAATCGGAATAAATAGTACAGATACCGATGGTGACGGACTTACAGATTGTGAGGAAACAACAGGAATTGATGATCCATTAACTCCATTAAATCCAAATGATTTCGGAGATGGTATTTCAGATCCAAACGATCCATGTGATCCAATTGGAATAAACAGTACAGATACCGATGGTGACGGACTTACAGATTGTGAGGAAACAACAGGAATTGATGATCCATTAACTCCATTAGATCCAAACGATTTCGGAGATGGTATTTCAGATCCAAATGATCCATGTGATCCAATCGGAATAAACAGCACGGATACCGATGGTGACGGACTTACAGATTGTGAGGAAACAACAGGAATTGATGATCCATTAACTCCATTAGATCCAAATGATTTCGGAGATGGTATTTCAGATCCAAATGATCCATGTGATCCAATCGGAATAAATAGTACAGATACCGATGGTGACGGACTTACAGATTGTGAGGAAACAACAGGAATTGATGATCCATTAACTCCATTAGATCCAAATGATTTCGGAGATGGTATTTCAGATCCAAATGATCCATGTGATCCAATTGGAATAAATAGTACAGATACCGATGGTGACGGACTTACAGATTGTGAGGAAACAACAGGAATTGATGATCCATTAACTCCATTAGATCCAAATGATTTCGGAGATGGTATTTCAGATCCAAACGATCCATGTGATCCAATCGGAATAAATAGTACAGATACCGATGGTGACGGACTTACAGATTGTGAGGAAACAACAGGAATTGATGATCCATTAACTCCATTAGATCCAAATGATTTCGGAGATGGTATTTCAGATCCAAACGATCCATGTGATCCAATTGGAATAAACAGCACGGATACCGATGGTGACGGACTTACAGATTGTGAGGAAACAACAGGAATTGATGATCCATTAACTCCATTAGATCCAAACGATTTCGGAGATGGTATTTCAGATCCAAATGATCCATGTGATCCAATCGGAATAAACAGCACGGATACCGATGGTGACGGACTTACAGATTGTGAGGAAACAACAGGAATTGATGATCCATTAACTCCATTAGATCCAAATGATTTCGGAGATGGTATTTCAGATCCAAATGATCCATGTGATCCAATTGGAATAAATAGTACAGATACCGATGGTGACGGACTTACAGATTGTGAGGAAACAACAGGAATTGATGATCCATTAACTCCATTAGATCCAAATGATTTCGGAGATGGTATTTCAGATCCAAATGATCCATGTGATCCAATTGGAATAAATAGTACAGATACCGATGGTGACGGACTTACAGATTGTGAGGAAACAACAGGAATTGATGATCCATTAACTCCATTAGATCCAAATGATTTCGGAGATGGTATTTCAGATCCAAATGATCCATGTGATCCAATTGGAATAAATAGTACAGATACCGATGGTGACGGACTTACAGATTGTGAGGAAACAACAGGAATTGATGATCCATTAACTCCATTAGATCCAAATGATTTCGGAGATGGTATTTCAGATCCAAACGATCCATGTGATCCAATCGGAATAAACAGTACAGATACCGATGGTGACGGACTTACAGATTGTGAGGAAACAACAGGAATTGATGATCCATTAACTCCATTAGATCCAAATGATTTCGGAGATGGTATTTCAGATCCAAACGATCCATGTGATCCAACAGGTTTATGTGATACAGATGGCGACGGAGTAATTGATACTACTGAAATAACAAACGGAACGGATCCAAATGATCCATGTTCTTATAATGTAGAGGATATTACAGAAACAATTACAGCAGGAATTGATTGTGATGGTGACGGAGTTATTGATGCAGACGAAGTTATGGATGGAACAGATCCTCATGATTATTGTGATTTTGTAATAGAGAGCGCAACAGTAGATCCATCTGCAGCATGGTTAGCAGATGATTGTGATAATGATAATGTGCCAAATGGAGAAGAATTAGAGTATGGAGATACCGACGGAGATGGTATGCCTAACTTTAATGATACGGATGATGACAATGATGGTGTAGATACTATTAATGAAGATTACACAGATACAGATGTATCAGATGGTGATGTAGATCCAACAGGTGATGGTTTACCGGCAAATGATGATACAGATGGTGATGGTACTCCAGACTATTTAGATACGGATGATGATAATGATGGTATTCTAACTAGTGATGAATATCCTGGTGATGGATTTGGTTTCGATGCCTTTGATAGTGATGGAGATGGCTTGCCAGATTATCTAGAAGTAGATAATGGCGTATTATCAGCATCAGATGATGATATTGAAATATTCAATGCTGTTACTCCAAATGGAGATAATGATAATGATGTATTTACAATTGAAAACATTGAATTATTCCCAGAAAATCAAGTAAGAGTATATAATAGATGGGGAGTTTTAGTCTATGATGCTTTAGGATACGGTCAAAATGGAGAGTATTTTAGTGGTAGATCTAGTGGTAGAGTGACTATTAGTGAAGATGAATTATTACCAGCAGGTACTTACTTCTACGTTGTGACTTATGTTAAGAACGGAGAAACAAAAGAAAAAGCAGGTTACTTATACATCCATAGATAGAATTAAAAAAGGAGGTAGGGTAACACGTGCCTCCATTTAAAAAATAAACATAACAGATTAGAATGAAAAATAAAATCTTACTATTAGTTATTAGTATTAGCACTACTTTTTGCTTAGAAAGTTTTGCGCAGCAAGAAGCCCAATATACGCAGTATATGTATAATACAATGAGCATTAATCCTGCCTATGCTGGATCGCGAGAAGTATTGAGTGTTGTTGGTTTATATAGAACACAATGGGTAGGCTTAGAAGGTGCTCCAGAGACACAAACATTAGGTGTTCATTCTCCAATAGGTAGTAGTGAAAAACTAGGTTTAGGATTATCTATTGTAAATGATAATATAGGTCCAACTCATGAAACTAATTTTGATATTGATTTATCTTATACCTTACATACATCAGATGAGGGGAGATTCTCTTTTGGCTTAAAAGCTGGAGGTCATTTAATGAATATTAATTATGATGAACTGGATAGATATAATGAAGGAGATGCTTTGTTACCAACAGGGTCTATAAGTGAATTCTCTCCAAATGTTGGTGTTGGTTTATACTATCGTCATGCAGATAGATGGTATGTAGGTGTTTCTGCTCCAAACTTATTAGAAACAGAACATTTAGATGAAATTAGCTTGTCTACAGCAAAAGAAAGAATTCATTATTATTTAATTGGAGGTTATGTTTTTGATTTAACAGAAAATTTAAAATTTAAACCAGCATTTTTAGGTAAAGCAGTAGAAGGAGCTCCATTACAAGTAGATTTAACAGCAAATTTTTTAATAAACGATAAACTAACTTTAGGTGCTGCTTATAGATGGAGTGCTTCTATAAGTGCATTAGCAGGTTTTCAAATTACAGAAGGGTTAATGATTGGTTTAGCGTATGACAAAGAAACTACAGAACTTGGTAAAACTAAATTTAATAGTGGTTCTTATGAAGTTATGTTAAGATTTGAATTGTTTAAAAAAGATAGTAAAATTATTTCCCCTAGATTTTTCTAATATAAAAGATTATGAAATTATATAAACTTACATTAATTGCATTTTTTGGTTTCTTTATATCTATAGGATATGCTCAAAAAGGAAAAATTAAAAAAGCAAATAAAGATTATGATCAATTTAGCTATGTGAAAACAAGTGAAATTTTGCTTGAAGTAGCTAAAGAAGGATACAAGTCTGTCGATTTATTCCAAAAACTTGGTAACTCATTCTATTTTAATAATAAAATGGAAGATGCAGCTAAATGGTATGGCGAATTAGTGGCTTTAAATGAACCTTTAGAAGCCGAATATTACTTTAGATATGCACAAGCATTAAAATATAGTGAAAACTATGAAGAGTCTGATAAATGGATGAAAAAATTCAACGACTCTAAATCCAATGATTCTAGAGGAAGAGCATTTGCTTCTACTGTAGATTATCTTGCTAAAATTGAAGCAGCTAGTAAAGATTTTGAAGTAACCAATATGGACTTTAATTCTGAAGTTTCAGATTTTGGAACAACACAATATAAAGACAAATTAATATTTGCTTCCTCCAGAGGAGATGGAAAAATTTATCAATGGAATAATCAACCTTTCTTAGATTTATACGCAGTAGAAAAACAAGAAGATGGTACTTATATTAATGTAGAAAACTATGATGAAACAGTAAATACACCATATCATGAATCTACACCCTCGTTTACCCCAGATGATCAATTAATGTTTTTTACTCGTAATAATTATACCAATAAAAAACTAAAAAGAGATAGTAAAGATATTACTAGATTAAAAATATACAGAGCGAGATTACAAGATGATAAAACTTGGGGAGATATTGAGTCTGTACATTTTAATAGTAACCAGTATAGTGTAGCACATCCATCTATTAACGTATACGGAACAAAATTATACTTTGCTTCAGATATGCCAGATACCCAAGGAGAATCCGATCTTTATGTTGTAGATATAAATACAGATGGTACTTTAGGAAAGCCTGTAAATTTAGGCTCTAAAATAAATACAGAAGGACAAGAAACATTTCCTTTTATTAATGAAAAAGGAGATCTATTCTTTTCATCTAATGGATATCCTGGTTTAGGAGGATTGGATGTATATGTTATTAGAAATTTTGAAAATAAATACGAAAGTAATTCTGCTATAGTTGTAGAAAATATTGCGAAACCTATTAACAGTCCGCAAGATGATTTTGGTTACTATGAAAACTTAGGAACTAATGAAGGCTTTTTCTCGTCGAATAGACTAAACGGAAAAGGAGATGATGATATTTATAGTTTTGCTGCAAAAGAAACGAAATGTGAGCAAATTGTTGAAGGTAAAGTTAAAGATAAAAATTCTAGAGAATTAATACCTCAAGCTACAGTTATTTTATTTGATAAAGACGGAAAAGAAATGCAAAGATTAGAAGTTTCAGAGGATGCCGCTTTTAGTTTTAATTTAGACTGTGAAGAAGAATATTTAGTGCGTGCTCAAAAACAAGATTATGCTTCAGACGAAGTACGTTTTACAACTCCAAGTACAAAACAAGAATTAGACTTAGAACTTAACCTCTCTAAAGAACTTAGAGAAATTGTTGTAGGTACCGATTTAGCTAAAGTATTAGATATTCCAATTATCTATTTCGATTTTGATAAATCGGATATTAGACCAGACGCAGCTTTAGAATTACAAAAAGTAATTGCTGTAATGAAGCAATATCCTAATATGAAAATAGATGTACGTTCGCATACCGATTCTAGAGCTCCTTATAGTTATAACGAATCACTATCTAAAAGAAGAAATAAATCAACCATAGCACATATCATTAAAGTTGGTTTAATAGACGCAAATAGATTAACAGGGAATGGTTATGGTGAAAGAAGATTAATAAATAGATGTTCAGATGGTGTACCATGTACAGAAGAAGAACACCAGCTTAACAGACGTAGCGAGTTTATTGTAGTTTCTATGGACTAACAAAAAAATAGAGTAAACAAAAAACCACCAAGAAATTGGTGGTTTTTTGTTTTAATAAAATGTGTAAAATAAAAAAGCAAGCTTAAATTAAGCTTGCTTTTTTTCGTGACCTCGACTGGATTCAAACCAGTAACCTCTTGAGCCGTAATCAAGTGCGCTATTCAGTTGCGCCACGAGGCCTTTTTTGTGGGTGCAAATATATTTCTTTTTAATAGAAACACAAAGCAAACTTAAATTTTTATTTATTTTTTTTTACGAGTAATATTATGCACAAATAATAGGCGGAGTTTATATCACATTTAAAGAGAAAGGAAGCAAGTTCAATTGCTTGAAATCGTATGAGTTGTGAGTTCTTTTACGTTCCTTTTAATAGGAAGATGAAAAATTGTAATTAATCTAAAGCGTTTTTGGTGACATAAAGTTTCCAACCAAAAATAGCCATTTGTAGTTTTGAGGCTTTGCTTAAATCCAATCGCTGTTTCGTGAAACTAGGTAATATGGTTTTATTAAGCTTTGCTAATATTTTAAACGCTTTATTTTTCATTGTTAAAAAGGGTGTATTCCTATAGTGCAAAATTATTGCTTTAAATAGACGTAGCCAAATATACCTTTTTTATAAAAGAGTAAAACTTATTCTAGACTAAGTTTTACTAGGTTATATGCTACAGCATAGAAATAATAAGTTCAATTAAAGTGGTTACAAGTGTCATCATAATTTTAGGGGATATTGGTTAATAAAGCGTTTCGTTTTTCTAATGTTTTTTCAATATATATGTTTTTAAAAGCATGTTCCAAATGTTTTAGTCAAAAACAATGAAGTTGTGTATGGTATTATAACTAAAATGAAGATTTATGTTATTAATTGTTATGCAGTTGTCTTGATATGTGTTTTAGTATGTAATATTTTTTATTGATATTGTTGTTATTTGTAATTGTTCAAGGGGGTTTCTAGACGTTTTTTGTAAAACGAAGGCTTTCTTTTATCAAAACAGATGGTATTTATCTGTTTTCATCTTTTTTTAGGATTTCTAAAGGCTTAAAACAGTATCTTTTTTTCGTGTAGATTTTTTTCTATAAGTGTTAAAGTTATGCATTTCCTGAGGCTAAAATCTACTTAAACCCAAACGGATACGTACTTTTACAAAAAATTCCCGCCTAATGAAAAAGTATTACATGTTATTGATATGTTTAGTCATATATCAATTTTCCTTCACTCAAATTGTTATCAATGAAGTCGATTGCGACACACCAAGTACAGACGACAAAGAATTTATAGAACTTAAATCAGCTACACCCAATTTTCCACTAGATGGTTATGTGTTAGTTTTATTTAATGGTAATGGAGATGACAGCTATTTTGCTTTAGATTTAGATGGTTACCAAACAGATCCTAATGGTTTGTTTTTAATCGGTAGTACTACAGTGGAACCTTTTCCGCAATTACTTATTTCAATAAATACCATTCAAAATGGTGCCGATGCAGTTGCCATTTATTTGGGCGATGATTCTGATTTTCCAGAGGAAACACCTGCTACACAAACCAATTTAATTGATGCCTTGCTTTATGATACTTCAGATTCTGATGATACTGGGCTAATGGCAGCTTTGGGAGTTACGGTACAAACCAATGAAGGTAGTAGTGGTAATACAAATTCCGTACAACTTCTTCAAGATGGTTCTTACGTATCTACAACGCCAACACCAAGAGCGGTTAATGATGGAGTAGGTATAGCTGTTACTGCAATTAGCATGTATACAAGTCAAACCATATATAATGAAGGAGACACGTTTGATATTGTTTTTTCTACGGAAGAAAACGTAACTGAAAATTTGACTTTTAGTTTTACATTAAATAATTACGGGTTTAATGCTACCGATTTTACAGGGGACACAACCGTAACTATTCCTAATGGATCTAATACGGTAATAACAACGATAACTATTATAAACGATACCTTAGATGAAGGTGATGAAGAACCACTAGTGAGATTTTCTAGCTTAGATTGGCCATACATTGCAAACAATAATTTTTTAAAATTAAGAGCTGTTGATGATGATTATACCATGGCTAATTTTGGAACACCAGTAAATCAGTTTGATCCAATTTTAGGAAACGTTACCAGCACACAACCTGCAGGATATTATGATAGCTTAGATGGTTTGCAAGACGATGCTTTGCGTCAAGCGGTACAGGATATTATTGCCGAAGAAGGTGTGGTAAGAGCACAAACATATACAGATGTAATTGATATTTTAAGAGAAGCAGATCAAAACCCAGAGCATAGTAATGAGGTTTGGTTATTGTATACAGAACAAGGTAGATCTAAGTTAGATAATCATACTGGAGGTAGCAGTACAGGTTTGTGGAATAGAGAGCATACCTATCCACAATCTCGTGGTACTTTTAAAGCTAGAGAAGGAGATGATATTGCAGATGGAAAAGAAATTTATTGGAATACCACAGCAGATTCGCTTCGTCATGGTTATTCAGATGCACACGCTTTAAGAGCGGCAGATGGACCAGAAAATAGCTCACGTAACAATAAAAATTATGGAGACCCACTTTTAGGTGGATATAATGGGCCAGAAAATACGGCGGGAAGTTTTTACGGAGACGTGGCTAGAAGTGTTTTTTATATGGCAGTTAGATATAATGGGTTAGAACTTGTTAATGGCTATCCAGTTGATGAGGATGCAAACGACGGAACACTTGGAGATTTAGCAACCTTACTAGAATGGCATAGAAATGATCCGCCAGATGATTATGAAATGAACAGAAACAACGTAGTCTATACTTGGCAGTTTAATAGAAACCCATTTATTGATGAGCCAGATTTAGTAGAGTACATTTGGGGAGATCAAGTAGCTCCAGATATAACTTGGGATCAAGGACTAACTATTGCAGAATCAAATGAACTTCAGGTGCAAGTATATCCTAATCCAGCAACAGATAAGGTTTATATTAACGGACTTTTAAATAAAGCTACAGTGGAAGTTTTCTCTGTGGAAGGACGAAAATTAGAAAACTATACGATTACCGGTAATTCCGTTTTAAACATCAACCTTTCTAGTGGCATGTATTTGTTTAAAATTACTTCGGAAGATAAAGCAACGATTAAGAAAATAGTGATTCAATAAAAAGTATCACAATAAAAAAAATCGCAAACAGAACGTTTGCGATTTTTTTTATGCTTGGTTTTAACTAAAATATTATTTTTTGGTGGTCACCTGTATCACACCATTTTTTGCCTTATCTCCATAGATTCTTGTGTGCTTTTCTCCTTTAACAACATTCATACTTGCAATGTTATTTGGGTCTAGATTTTCCAGTTCTTCCCTTGTAGATTCTTTATTGTCTATAAATATTAAAGGGCTGCTTATGTCATCAGTAGAAATAAATAAAGAATTTCCAATATTAGATTTTATATATTTCACATCTTGTTCTTCTTTATTGTCAGTATGCCAAATAGTTTCCTTGTCTCCTTCAATAATAATATCTTCGTTAATTATATTTCCATTTTTTTCTTTTGTTTGAATTATCATGTGTTTGGAGTTTGGACTAAGTGATTTATTACTTGTAAATGAATATACCTTTTTTTCGGTTTTAAAA
This sequence comes from Lacinutrix sp. WUR7, assembly GCF_016864015.1. Taxonomy (NCBI): domain Bacteria; kingdom Pseudomonadati; phylum Bacteroidota; class Flavobacteriia; order Flavobacteriales; family Flavobacteriaceae; genus Lacinutrix; species Lacinutrix sp. WUR7. The sequence goes on from NZ_CP045067.1 coordinate 2,392,320, forward strand.
ATTTTTCCGTCTTTTATGATATTTCCGTCTTTATCCTGAGTAATAATTTTTATATCATTAGTAGCACCTTCTTCAACAACCCAAGTTTTACTTTCTTTTCCTTGTTTAATATCTTCAGTTATTATATTTCCATCTTTATCTTTCGTTATAAAAAGTACTTTTTCTTTGTTTTCTGAAGCATCCGTATTTAAATCTATAATAGTAGCTTTTCTTTGTACCATTACTTTGTGGTCTTTGTTGTTTTCATCTTCAACAATAACTTCCTTATTGTGGTTGGCATTTTTTTCTTCTTCCGTTAAAATATTAACGTTACTTCCAGAACCAGATTTTACAATTTTAGTCTTGCCATCTTCCGTAATAAATATTTCTTCGTCTTCTATAGTGCTAATAGAAATACTATAGTCTTCACTATTATACGTGATTTTAATAGGTTTAATGGCGTTATTCGAATTAGAACTAAACTTGGTTTTTGTCTTTTTAGAACTTGCTTCAATCTTAATAGCTATGATTTCATTGTTGTTATTTCTTTTGATGCTTTTAAAATCAAGAGTTACGTCTTTAGTTTTAAAATCGAAGGTTATTTTGTCTAATACAGCATCTGTGAAATCCTTATTAATTAGCACCGTTTCAATAACTTCAGTAGTTTGTGTGGAATGAAAAGCATTTCCATTCAAGTACACTTCTTTCGTATTAAAACTCATTAAAAACAACGCTAATAACGGCAATATAAAAGCATACTTTAATAGATTTAATTTATTGGATTTTGATTTGTGTAACATAACGATTCGTTTTTTGATTAATGAAGTGTAAAAATTATTTGTTAGCTCTAATTGCGGATTAGAAACAGTCGTTTTAAGTAGAACATAGGCATAACTTTTTTTACAAGAAGAGATACGCTGCGCATTTTTGTCGGCAATAAACTCCAGGTTTTGCTGCATTTCTTTTTTGTAAAACCAGATAAACGGATTAAACCAAAATATAACCGTCGCTAATTGTATTAAAATAATATCCATAGAATGCAAATGCTTGGCATGTGCTTTTTCGTGATTAATGATATGTGTTAATTCGGTAGTATTAAATTGTTTTGCATTATAAACAATGAAATTGAAAAACGAAAATGGAGAAGTGGCAGCTTCCGTTTCTATGATTTGAAAACCATTAATGGCTTCCGTCTTTTTATTCTTTAATAAACGAAACAAAGAAGTGCATTCTAAAACCAACTTTATCAAAAAGAAACTGACACCAAGTAAGTACATACTACTTAAAATGTTAAAAGTGTAATCTGAATCTGTTACGGTTGCAATACTTCCTCCGGTTTCTGTAAATGCCGAAATATCGAAGGCGTGCTGCGAAGCTTCTATATAAATAGGAATCACTAATAAAGGCAAACCAACAGTCGCTAATACACCTATTAATAAAAACCATCGGTTGCTTTCAAAAAAAGTTTCCCGTTGCAAAAACAATTTGTAGCATAAATAGAATAGAGCAGTAATGACAGGTGCTTTTATTAAATATTCCATGCTTATTTTTTTTGTTCAATTATGGAAATGATCTCCTTTAGTTCTGCAACACTTATTTTCTCTTCTTTGGCAAAAAAGGAAACTACATTTTTATAAGAGCTATTAAAGTAATTGTCTATGGCAGTGTTCATAAACTTCTTTTTATACGCTTCTTTAGTAATAATAGGGAAGTATTGATGCGTTTTTCCGTAGGCAGTATAACTAACATAACCTTTCTCTTCCAGATTTCTAATAATTGTAGAAAGTGTATTGTAATGCGGTTTGTCGTCCGTTATTTCTTTTAAAACATCTTTTACAAATGCCTTTTCAAGCTTCCATAAAATGTGCATAATCTCTTCTTCTTTGTTGGTTAGTTTCTGCATCGAAAACATATTTTCGTTCCTATAAAAATGGGAATCTAATTAACTTCATCAAATGTATAACTATTTGCACAGTTATACAACTATAGATATAGTTGTATAACTAAATTTATAGTTTTGTTTTTTCATTTAGAAGAAATACTATCTTCGTAAAAAAAATAATTATGAGTATTGCTTTTTTAATTTTAGGCTTTGTTTTATTAGTAATAGGAGGTGAGTTTCTAGTTCGAGCTTCGGTTGCTTTATCCTTTAAATTAAACATATCTAAGATAGTTATTGGTATGACTGTGGTGTCTTTTGCGACTTCAGCTCCAGAATTGCTAGTAAGTTTAAATGCAGCCTTGTCTGGTTCTCCAGCAATTGCTATAAATAATGTGGTAGGTTCTAATATCGCAAATATTGGTTTGGTGCTAGGTATTACGGCAATAGTTGGTGCTATTGGTGTTGATAAGTCTTTTTATAAGGTAAACTGGCCAGTAATGATGTTGTTTTCTATTGCTTTATATTATTTTCTTTGGAATGATAACCAACTAACAGCAATAGAAGGAGGAATCCTTTTTACTGCTTTAATTGTATTCATCATCTTTTTAATTAGAAGTCAGAAAAACGCGGAAGTTTCCGAAGAAGTAGATGATGCTTTAGCAACCGTTTCCAATTTTAAAATGATTATTTGGTTACTTATAGGTGCTTTGGCTTTATACTTTGGTAGTGAATGGTTGGTAAAAGGAGCTACAGAAATTGCAACGCAACTTGGCGTAAGTGAAGCCGTAATTGGTGTTACTATGATTGCTATTGGAACTAGTGTTCCAGAATTAGCAGCGTCGGTAATTGCAGCAGCGAAACAAGAAAAAGCAATCTCTTTAGGGAACTTAATTGGTTCTAATATTTTTAATATTGGTTCTGTACTTGGTTTAACTTCTATAATAAAAACCATTCCGGTAACCGAGCCTTTAATACTATCTCGCGATATCTTTTGGATGCTAATCTTTGCTTCTCTAGTTCTGGTTTTAGCATTGCTTCCAAAAAGACATGAGATTAATAAAATTAAGGGATTTGGCTTAGTTATGCTTTACGGTATTTTTATTGTCTTAGTGTTTAGAGGATAAAAAAAAGGCTATCTATACAGATAGCCTTTTTAATGGATAATTAAATAATGTAAATGGTATTAGCTAATATTAGCAGACTTTACAGTCTTAATAATTCTACCAGCAATTTTATATGGATCTCCATTAGAAGCAGGTCTTCTGTCTTCTAACCATCCTTTCCAACCTTTCTCTACTGTAATAATTGGTATTCTTATAGATGCTCCTCTATCCGATACTCCGTAAGAGAAATCATCAATAGATGCCGTTTCATGGTCTCCTGTTAAACGTTGATCGTTAAATTCTCCGTAAACAGCCATGTGTTCTTTTACAACTGGTCTAAATGCTTCACATATTTTTTCGTACGTTTCTTTACTTCCACATGTTCTTAAAACAGTGTTAGAGAAATTGGCATGCATTCCAGATCCATTCCAATCCATATCTCTACCTAATGGTTTTGGATGGTACTCAATATAGTAACCATATTGTTCTGTTAATCTATCTAATAAATAACGAGAAATCCAGATTTCATCACCTGCTTGTTTAGCACCTTTTGCAAACAATTGGTATTCCCATTGCCCAGAAGCAACTTCTTGGTTAATTCCTTCAAAATTTAAACCTGCATCAATACATAAATCTGCATGCTCTTCTACTAGTTTTCTACCATGTGTATGTAAACCACCAACAGAACAGTAATACATTCCTTGCGGAGCAGGATAACCACCAATAGGGAATCCTAAAGGTAATTGTGTTTTTGTGTCCATTATAAAGTACTCTTGCTCAAATCCAAACCAGAAATCATTATCTTCATCTTCAATCGTAGCTCTTCCATTAGAAACGTGTGGCGTACCATCTGCATTTAAAACTTCTGTCATTACTAAATAACCATTTCTTCTTGTAGGATCTGGGTAAATTGCAACTGGTTTTAATAAACAATCAGAAGAACCTCCAGATGCTTGTTTAGTAGATGAACCATCAAACGACCAATTATCTAGCTCTTCAATGGTACCTTGAAAATCTTCATGCTCTTCCACTTTGGTTTTACTTCTCATGTTTTGAGTTGGAAAATATCCATCTAACCAAATGTATTCTAATTTAATTTTTGCCATAATACTTACAAATTATATTAATAATAAGGTTACGAATATAGGTAATTTTCATTATTGCCTATAAAAAAATAGCCCTAATAGTTTTAATTTTATTGAATTGTTGTTAATAGCCCTATTTTTTTTAGGGTATTGTTTTTTTTATAGCTGAAAATTGTAAATTTGTAAAACAAATAAAACATAAACTTATGTCCACCTTAAGATTTCACGCAGTAAAAGAAACCTATAATAGGAAACCTGTTCACATTGAAGAAAAGGAACGTCGTTCTTCTATTTTTGGTGCTAATGTCTTTAATGAAGACACCATGCAACAATATTTAACTAAAGAAGCACTTAAAAGTGTGCAAGATGCCATTAAAAATGGTTCAAAAATAGATAGGGTAATTGCAGATCATATTTCTACAGGTATGAAAGAATGGGCAATTTCTAAAGGAGTGACTCATTATACCCATTGGTTTCAGCCACTAACAGGTGCTACTGCAGAAAAGCACGATGCGTTTTTTGAACCTCTTGGAAATGGTAGAGCTATTGAGAAATTTGAAGGCGGACAACTAGTACAGCAAGAACCAGATGCTTCAAGTTTTCCTAATGGAGGAATACGTAATACATTTGAAGCGCGTGGGTATACCGCTTGGGATCCAACTTCGCCAGCATTTATTTATGGTACAACGCTTTGTGTGCCTACTGTTTTTGTGTCGTATACTGGTGAAGCTCTAGATTATAAAACTCCGCTACTTCGCGCGTTGCAAGCCGTAGATCAAGCAGCAGTGGCCGTTTGTAAATATTTTGATAAAAATGTAAAGAAAGTAAACGCCTCTTTGGGTTGGGAACAAGAGTATTTTTTAATCGATCTTGCCTTGGCTAATTCTCGTCCAGATATAGTATTAACTGGTCGTACGTTATTAGGACATTCTCCAGCAAAAGGACAACAGCTAGATGATCACTATTTTGGAACCATTCCAAATCGTGCAATGGCATATATGCGAGACTTAGAAACCGAATGTATGTTACTTGGTATTCCTGTTAAAACAAGACATAACGAAGTCGCACCTAATCAATTTGAATTGGCGCCTGTTTATGATGAAGCGAATCTTGCAGTAGATCATAATTCCTTATTAATGGATGTGATGGATAAGATTGCGGCACGTCATAATTTTAAAGTGCTTTTTCATGAGAAACCATTTGCCGGAGTAAACGGTTCTGGGAAACATAACAATTGGAGTTTAGCTACAGATACCGGAGTAAATCTTTTAAGTCCGGGGAAAACGCCAATGAGTAACTTACAGTTTTTAACTTTCTTTATTAATACCATTAAAGCGGTTTATGATAATGAAGAGCTTCTTCGTGCTGCAATTGCATCTGCAAGTAATGATCATCGTTTGGGAGCAAATGAAGCGCCTCCTGCAATTATTTCTGTATTTATAGGCGAACAATTAACCAAAACATTAAGTGAGCTGGAAAATGTGACTAATGGTAAATTGTCTCCGGAAGAAAAAACAGATTTAAAATTGAATGTCGTAGGAAAGATTCCAGATGTGCTACTCGATAATACCGATAGAAACAGAACATCTCCTTTTGCATTTACCGGAAATAAATTCGAATTTAGAGCCGTAGGATCTACAGCAAATTGTGCAAATCCAATGACGGTTTTAAACGCTATTGTTGCAAAGCAATTAATAGAGTTTAAAGGGGAAGTAGATGCCTTAATTGAAAAGAAAAGCTTAAAGAAAGACGAAGCGGTCTTTAATATACTAAGAGAATACATCAAGAAATCTAAAAATATTCTATTCGAAGGAAACGGCTATGGAGAAGCTTGGGAAAAGGAAGCTAAAAAACGCGGATTGAGCAATAATAAAACGACTCCGGAAGCATTAAAAGCCAAAATTTCTAAAAAAGCAATAGATCTGTATGGCGATTTAGGTATCATGAATAAGGTGGAAGTGGAAGCACGTTACGAAATAGAAGTAGAGCAATATACCATGCGTTTACAAATAGAAAGTCGTGTGCTTGGTGATATCGCTAGAAATCATATTGTGCCAACTGCTGTAAAATATCAAAATATTTTAATTGAAAACGTAAGAGGGCTTAAAGAAATTTATGGTGCGGATTTTAAAAAATTAGCCAAAGAACAAATGGTTTTAATTGAAAGCATATCCAGCCATTTAGAATCTTTAAATTCGAATGTTACCAAAATGACGAACGAGCGTAAAAAAGCGAATACGCTAGCAGATATTGAGAAAAAAGCGGAAGCATATTGTTTTAAAGTAAAACCGTTGTTTGATGATATTAGATACCATTGTGATAAGTTAGAACTATTAGTAGATGATGAGCTTTGGCCATTAACAAAATATAGAGAATTACTATTTACAAACTAGATATTTGTATTCATTAATATTAAGGTCGCTTTAGTAAAAGCGACCTTTTTTATGGAGCAAAAATGAATAATTTGTATTTTACCTAATATAATTACATATCAACGAATACTTTGGTTAATAGGACTTTAGTCTCTTCAGTTTTCCTTATTTTAGCAAAGCTATTAATCAATATCAATTTAAAATGAAGAGGCTTTTCTTAAGTGTCCTTATGCTCATGGTTGCGACTTTTATATTTTCGCAAGCTAGTAAAGAAAAAGAGGAACAAGATTTCAAAAAAGATTTAGTACAAACAGAACACGTAGTTCAAAATAATATTAACTAGTTGTAGTTGGTAAATGACTTTACGAGTTGTTTTGTGTTAATTTAAGTTTTAAAGTATTTATAATAAAGACAAATGAACTTTCTTCATCTGTCTTTATTTTTTTATATTAGATGGATCCCTAAATAAGTAATACCCATGATTTTATATTTAAAACAATCTTTTACAGTTGTATTTCTGTGCTTTTGTTTTTCTCAAGCTAATTCGCAAACAAAAAGCGAAATAAATAAACAACCGAAAGATAATTCGCATGCTTTTTTCTATCAATATAGAGCAAATAATGTGTTTACAGCAGCTGTTGGTACCGCAGTAATTAATGGGGATTATCAAGATCCATTATTCGAGTTTTATGGTCAAGTGGGATATAAAAGATATATTAATCCTTATGTTAATGTGAATTTTACATATAATAAATTCAATCTTGCACATAAAAACATTAGCAATAATGGATACATGTCTTTTGATCTTAATGTAGAAAGCACCATAATGCCAGATAGCTTTTTTACCCCTTTTATATTTGCAGGTGCAGGAGTTAATGCATCTAATTATTTTACAGCAACAGATATGAAAATACAGGGAGGTATTGGTGTAGAATATATAGTTATGGAAGATTTTGGTATTAAACTTTTCACCGATTATAACCATACCTTTTCAGATGAATTAGATGGAAAAGTATTTGGTGATGCAAACGATGTGTATTGGAGAATTGCTTTTGGAGTAAATTATTACTTTGGTAGAACTAACAAAAAGAGCAAAATACCAAGTGATGTACCAACAATTATTAATTCTAATCCAATAATTCATAATTAACTAAAATACAATTCTTATTTTTGTTGCTCAAAATATATTCATGAGCCAAGATGTAAGTAAAAGATATGCACAAAGAGGAGTTTCTGCTTCTAAAGAAGATGTGCATAATGCTATAAAAAATATAGATAAAGGATTATTCCCAAAAGCATTCTGTAAAATCGTTCCAGATTATTTAACCAATGATGACGATTATTGTTTAATCATGCACGCAGATGGTGCTGGAACAAAATCATCACTAGCATATATGTACTGGAAAGAAACAGGAGATATTTCTGTTTGGAAAGGTATTGCACAAGATGCACTTATCATGAATATTGACGATTTACTTTGCGTTGGTGCAACAGATAATATCATGCTTTCCTCTACTATTGGAAGAAATAAAAACCTAATTACAGGAGAAGTGCTTTCGGCAATCATTAATGGTACCGAAGAACTTATTCAAGACTTAAAAAACTTCGGTGTTACTATTCATTCTACAGGAGGCGAAACGGCAGATGTTGGTGATTTGGTTAGAACCATTATTGTAGATTCTACAGTAACAGCAAGAATGAAACGTGCAGATGTTATTGATAATGCAAACATTAAACCTGGCGACGTCATTGTTGGTTTAGAAAGTTTTGGTCAAGCTACTTATGAAAAAGAATATAATGGCGGAATGGGAAGCAATGGCTTAACTTCTGCAAGACACGATGTCTTCTCTAAATATTTAGCAGAAAAATACCCGGAAAGTTTTGATGCTTCCGTACCAGAAGATTTAGTGTATTCTGGAAATGTCAAATTAACAGACGCTGTACAAGATTCTCCTATTGATGCAGGAAAACTAGTATTATCCCCAACTAGAACCTATGCGCCAATTATTAGTGCCATCTTATCTAAATATAAAAGCGATCGTTTACACGGAATGGTGCATTGCTCAGGAGGAGCACAAACTAAAATACTTCACTTTATAGATAACCTGCATATTGTAAAAGATAATATGTTTGCTGTACCACCATTATTTAAACTTATTCAAGAACAATCTAAAACAGATTGGAAAGAAATGTACCAAGTTTTTAATTGCGGACATAGAATGGAATTATACGTAACTCCAGAAATAGCAGAAGATATTATCGCTATTTCAAAATCCTTTAATGTAGATGCTAAAATTATTGGTAGCGTAGAAGCTTCTGATGAGAAAAGATTGACTATTAAAAGCGAGTACGGTACTTTTGAGTATTAGATTTTCTTCTTAAATAGCAAACTCCAATCTGTATCTGTTTTAGTGTAAATATTTTATTCCTTAAAAACGAATAACCAATGAGCTTTGAGAAAAAAAGCCTACTTATCATATCGCTTCTATTAGTCGCCATCAATATATATGTGATTTCGGAATATACCATTCTAGAAAACAGAGTAATAAGGTTCATAAGTGTGTTCGTTTATTTTTTAATGTTCCTTTATTTTAAAGGATATAAGAATAAAGCGATATTATTTGTTTTTTTGTGCTTTTTAATAGCGGACGTATTTAAGCTTTTTTATGAAGATGCAACTTATAATAAGTTAACCTCATTGTTTTCTATAAGTGGCTATCTTGTTTTCTTCTTTTGCGGATTAAGAAGAATCCAATTAAAAAAAGTAAACAAATTACTCATCGTTTTTTTTGTTGCTATAATTACTTTAAATTTCTTCGTTCTCGATCAGCTTTTTAGTTTTATAGCATATAAATTACATGACGACTTACAACAACTTATACTTTATTTTTATGGTGTTGTGCTTATTTTTGCATGTGTTTTTGCTGGGCATTATAATTTTACAGCCAATACCACAAAGGCGCTGTACTATATGTATTTTGTTTTTGGTTTTGCGCTTTCCGATTTTTTTAAAGCACTAGCTTATTATTTTGATGTCAACCTTTTATATATACCCGGAATATGCTTTAATCTTTTTGCTTTCTTTATTCTTGTACGGTATGCTATTCAGGATTATAAAGAGGAATATGTAATATTGGAGGAATAGCAATAAAAACTACTGCATTGCCGTTTTCTTGTTAAAATTTGTTAAAAACAATAAATCCTTTGTCGAAGTATTTAAATTCGTATGCTCTTAAATGTTACACATGAAAAAAGTTATATTCCTACTACTCGTTTTTACTATTCAATTTACTTTTGCGCAATCTGATTCTACAGTTGTGGATACCACCTTTAGAGGAAGTTTTCCTAAATGGAAAAATAAAAATATTGCTACCTTAGATGTAAGTGAAGTGGCTTTTGTTAATTGGAATTCTGGAGGAAGCAATTCCATTTCCGCATTATTAGGAGTTGCAAGTCAGGCAAACTATAAATTCAAACATTTTTTTTGGAACAATAATATTAATATCCGCTACGGAATTAATAAACAACAAGAACAAGAGTTGAGAAAAACCGAAGATTTAGTAGAGGTTAACTCTAGTGTTGGTTATAGAAGAGATAGTTTGACCAATTGGTTTTATACTTCTAGATTTAATTTTAAAACCCAGTTTACAAACGGGTACACCTATCCAAATACAACAAATGCTATTTCTAAAATTATGGCTCCTGGCTATTTGTTTTATGGTGTGGGAATTGAATATGGTAAAAATATAGAAAGATTATCCGTTTACTTTTCACCCGCAACTACTAAATCTACTTTTGTTTTAGATCAAGAACTAGCAAACGCAGGAGCATTTGGTGTTAAGCCAGCTATTCTAGATGAACAAGGAAATGTGATTAAAAATGGAGAGCAGGTACGTAATGAATTTGGGATACTAATTACCAACGCCTACGAAACAGAAATTGCTACCAATATTTATATGAAGCATGCCGTGAATTTTTATACCGATTACCTTAATGGCTTCGGAAACATAGATGTAGACTGGCAAGTGAACTTGGATTTTAAAGTAAATAATTACGTAAGAGCGAATCTAGGTTCGCATTTAAAGTATGATAATGATGTGAAAAATCTTATGGCTATTAGTGAAGAAAATGAAGAAGAAGCATATGTAGAAGAAGGAGCCAGAGTACAATGGAAACAAATTCTTGGTATAGGTGTTGTTGTAGATTTTTAGTGTATGCTATTTGCATTTAAGTAGTTGTAGAATTCTAAATCTTTTAAATCCTTAATTTGTTTGGTATAACCATTTTTAAGTAAGTAGATAGAATCTGCTGTATCTATAATGTCTTTGTACATATGATCGGTGATAATAACAATTTTATGCTGTTTTTCTTCGGTAATTAGACTTTTTAATTTCTCTATATAAAGAGGAGCGATATGAGAAAATGGTTCATCTAGTAAAATAATTTCACTTTTTCCTTTTACTATTAAATAGGTTTCTACTAAACGACGTTCTCCACCAGAAAGCAAGTGAATCTTGTTATTTTTGTATTTTGAAAAACCTTCAAAAGTAGTAGTGAAAGTTTCCCAGGATACCTCTAAAATTTTAAAAATGGTTTTCAGTTTTAAACCTTTCGGAACAAAATTGTATTGTGGTAATAAACTAACATTTTTAGCTAAATATAAAGGTTTCGTAATCGGTTTGTTGTCTATTCTAACTAGTTTGTATTTTGGGTGTAATGCACCAAAAACTATTTGTAATAAACAGCTTTTTCCACAACCATTACTGCCAAGAATAGCAGTTACTTTTCCTGTTTCTGCTTTCAGGTAAATTCCATTTAATAATAGTTTGTTGGAAAAAGAAAGTTCTACATTATCTATCTCTAAAATCATAATATTGTTTTTGCTAATAGAAGAAAGATAATCGATAATATAGCATCCATAAAAAACAAGGAAGCATATAATTTAAAAGTAGAAATACCTACGTTTTTGTAAAACACCAAATTGTTTTTTGCTTTTGTTTCTCGAATATAATACCATAAAAATACCGTGAGAAGAAGTTTCAGAAATATAAGAACGCCTAGATTGCTTCCTGCTAAAACATTAATTATAAAGGACCAAAGAAGGAACGGTTTGTAAAAAATAAAAATAAGTTTTAGCGATTTCATACCTTCTAATAAAAGCGTTTTTTCTGGTATTACTAAATCCATTTGGAAAGGTTTAACAATATATCAAGCAAATCCTTTTATCAAGAATATAAAAACAAGAGACACAGAACAATCTATTAAAAATAGAAAACAGAGTAGTTTTACGTTAGAAACGCCAACCATTTTATAAAACCCAATTCTTCTTCTAACGCTAGCATCTTTTAGTAATAACCAAAATAAAATCACTACAAATAACTTGGTTAAAATAGTAAGCACAAAGCTTTGACTTATTATTAAAACAATAAGATTTATAGTAAAAGACCACACAAATAGTGGCTTATAATAAGCGAGTATTCCTTTTAGCAGTTTCATGAGTATTATTAAAACGCAAAAGAGCACTAATTATTTTCAAGACAATATTGCTAGTCTATACACTATATAAAATCCATAAATTATCGTATTTTTGGCATACAATTTTTTAGAAGATAGATGTTAGATAAATTACAAATAGTAAAACAACGCTTTGATGAGGTTAGTGATTTAATCATTCAACCAGATATTATTACAGATCAAAAGCGTTATGTAGAGTTAAATAAAGAATACAAAGACTTACGCCTTTTAATGGATAAACGTGAGCAATACATAGAGTATACAGATAATTTAGCGGAAGCAGAAGCGATTATAGCAGATGGTAGTGATGCCGAAATGGTGGAAATGGCCAAAATGCAATATGACGAAGCTAAAGAAGCGATTCCTAAGTTAGACGATGAAATTCGTGTACTTTTAATTCCTAAAGATCCACAAGATTCTAAAAATGCGGTAGTAGAATTACGTGCAGGAACTGGTGGAGATGAAGCTAGTATTTTTGCTGGTGATTTATTTAGAATGTACACCAAATACTGCGAAGGTAGAGGCTGGAAAGTAGATACTGTAGATTATAGTGAAGGTACTAATGGCGGATTTAAAGAAATTCAATTTGAAGTTACTGGTAACGATGTGTACGGAACTTTAAAATTTGAAGCTGGTGTGCATCGTGTACAACGTGTACCACAAACCGAAACACAAGGTCGTGTGCATACAAGTGCTGCAACCGTTATGGTATTTCCAGAAGCCGAAGAGTTTGATGTAGAAATAAACCCAAAAGATGTACGTATCGATTTTTTCTGTTCTTCAGGACCAGGAGGGCAATCGGTAAATACAACCTATTCGGCAGTACGTTTAACACACGTTCCAACTGGATTAGTAGCACAATGTCAAGATCAAAAATCACAACATAAAAACAAAGAGAAAGCATTTAAAGTATTGCGTTCTCGTTTGTATGATATGGAGTTGGCTAAGAAAAATGAAGAAGATGCTGCTTTACGTGGAACCATGGTAACTTCTGGTGATAGAAGTGCGAAAATTAGAACCTACAACTATTCGCAAGGTCGTGTAACCGATCACAGAATTGGATTAACACTTTATGATTTACAAAATATTGTAAATGGTGATATTCAAAAAATTATAGACGAATTACAATTAGCAGATAACACCGAGAAGTTAAAAGCTAGTGACGAACACCTTTAATAATAAGCCTCTTTTTTGAGGCTTTTTTAATAATATTCCTGCAAGGTTTTTAGAACCTTTAGGTATCAAAATAATAGTTTCCTCTGTTAGAGGATTAAGGAGGCGCATGACAACACAACAACTTACTGCTCAGATCCAAAAAAAGAAATCCTTTCTATGTATTGGATTAGATGTCGATTTAAATAAAATTCCGAAACATCTTTTAAAAGAGGAAGATCCAATATTCGCTTTTAATAAAGCAATTATAGACGCTACACACCATTTATGTGTTGCCTATAAACCTAACACTGCTTTTTATGAAGCCTACGGATTGAAAGGTTGGAAAGCTTTAGAAAAGACCATTAACTATTTAAACGAAAAGCATCCAGAAATTTTTACCATTGCCGATGCTAAACGTGGCGATATTGGTAATACAAGTACTATGTATGCTAAAGCTTTTTTTGAAGACTTAGCTTTCGATAGTGTTACTGTAGCTCCCTACATGGGAAAAGATTCCGTAGAGCCTTTCTTAGCTTTTGAAAATAAACATACTATCATGTTGGCTTTAACTTCCAACGAAGGTGCTTTCGATTTTCAAACCAAACAAGTAGAAGGAAAGGAATTATACAAACAGGTTTTAGAGACTTCTAAAAATTGGAAAAATTCAGAAAACCTAATGTATGTAGTTGGTGCTACTAAAGCCGAATATTTTGCAGAAATTAGAAAAATTGTTCCAAATAGCTTTTTACTAGTTCCAGGAGTTGGAGCGCAAGGTGGAAACTTACAAGATGTTTGTAAATACGGAATGAGTGATACTATAGGTTTATTAATAAACTCTTCTAGAGGAATTATTTACGCTTCCAAAGAACAAGATTTTGCAACTGCGGCAGCAAACAGTGCAAAAGATTTGCAAACACAAATGGAAGCATTACTGTCATTACGAGAAACGAAGTAAGCTTTTTAAATGAAACTAAAAGATCAATTAGGAAGACCATTAAACTTAGAATCCGTTCCAAAACGAATCATCTCTTTAGTGCCTTCACAAACCGAATTACTCTACGATTTAGGTTTAGAATCTTCTATTGTTGGTATTACTAAATTTTGTGTTCATCCAAAACATTTACTAAAAACAAAAACGATTGTTGGCGGTACAAAGCAAATAAATCTTGAAAAAATAAAAGCCTTACAACCAGATATTATTCTATGTAATAAAGAGGAAAACACAAAGGATATTGTGGATGCTTGTAATGACATTTGTGTGGTGCATGTTTCCGAAATTGAAACCATTTCCCATTGTATAGAAATGATGCAACAATATGGAGAAATCTTCAATAGAAAGGAGGAAGCTTTCGAAATTTCAGAAAAAATTCAAAACAATTTAAAAGATTTTCAAAACTATATTCAGGAAAAACCGACTTTAAAAGTGGCATATTTTATTTGGAAAAATCCTTTTATGGTTGCTGGTAAAGACACTTTCATTAATTATTTATTACAATTAAATAAATTGGAAAATGTTTATGAAGATTTAGGAAGGTATCCAGAAATTGAAATGCAACAAAATAAAGAAGTAGAGGTGGTCTTTTTATCTAGTGAGCCATATCCTTTTAAAGAAAAACATATCGAAGGATTAGGAGCGTACTATACTAATGCCAAAATACAATTAGTAGATGGCGAAATGTTTTCGTGGTATGGTTCTAGACTAATTAAGTCTTTTAGTTATTTTAAGAAGCTACATGTAAGTCTTTAGTATACTTTTTCTTGTATACCACTTCCACAAAACGTACAGCTTTTTTATCTGTAGCTTTTAGGTTTAATAGCTTGTCTAAATTCGGTTTTATATTTCCAACCTTGCAAAATTGTGCGCTCATAACTTGTTCTTTATATAAAGTACGAGTTTTCTTCGCGTTTGGATTTTAAGCAAAGGTTAAAGAAAGGATAAATAATTAATTAGTAGATGCAGATGGCTCTCTAGAAAGGTATTTTAACTTGTTTAGTTTCCCAAGAAGTTTGATAGCTCTGTATTCCGAAATATCACTTAAAGCATGGTCTGTTTGTCTAAGATTATAAGCTTGCTCTACCAAATTTTTATATTTTTTATCGAGTTTACTTTGATGCTTTTGTATTAATTCATTTTTGTTCATGATGGTAATTTGCTATTAATCAATTAAATATACAATATTTTTAGGTAGCATAATTATGCTTGATTAAATTTAATAAAAAAAAAGATTCTTTTAAAATTTATTTTAAAATTCTAATTAAAACCCATCAAATTCTTATTTCGGTATTTTAAATAGAATATAGTTAGCAAATAAAAAGCCTTTGAAGAATCATTCCTTCAAAGGCTTTTTTATATTTTAGTAATCGAATTTTCTAACGGTCTTGACTAATCTTGCAAAGCAAAAACCTTACGTAATAAATCTGTAGTTCTTGAAGACGATTTACTTCTTATTTCTTTTTCTTCCACAGCAATCATTGTATACACACCTTTTAAAGCTTCTTCTGTAACATAATCTGTTAAATCTGGGTTTACATTACTCGTAAAAGGAATCGTATTGTACTTATTAATTAGATTCGCCCAAATTTGATCTGCCCCAACTTTATCAAAGGATGCTTTAATTACTGGATTAAACTTAGCGTATAAAGCCGTTTGTGTTTTGCTGGTTAAATATTGTGTAGCTGCATCATTATTACCAAGAAGAATATTTTTTGCATCTGTAAAAGTGATCTCTTTAACTGCATTTACAAAAATAGGAGTCGCTTCACTTACTGCATCTTCTGCTGCTCTGTTTAAAACTTTTAAACCTTCGTCTGCTAAACTGCTTAAGCCAATATCACGTAACGCTTTATCTACTTTTTGTAATTCTTCTGGTAGTACTATTTTTACCAAATCGTTTTTATAAAAACCATCTGTTTGTGTCAATTTAGTTACTTGTTTGTCAATACCAAGCTCTAAAGCTTCTCTTAATCCAGATCCAATTTCAGATTCAGACAGAGACCCAACTTCTTGTGGTAATTGGTCAATAACTTGTTGTAATTCTGCGCAAGCAGTTAAGTTTAAAAGAATAACAAAGGCAAATATTTTTTTCATGATATATAATTTTGGGTGTAAAGATACTTATTATGGCGTGTTTTTTTAATAAAAACCGCGTTTTCCGTTATATCTTTTTGTGAAAAACAAAAAGGATGCCACTGCAACCGCTCACGCAAATTATAACTACGAGAAAATCACTGTTTTATTATTATAAACCATCACTTTACGTTTAATATGCAGTTTAATAGCATTGGCTAATACTATTTTTTCTAAATCGCGTCCTTTGGCAATTAAATCTTCAATGGCATGTGTATGAGAAACACGAGCAACATCTTGTTCTATAATTGGTCCAGCATCTAATTCTTCGGTAACATAATGACTGGTTGCTCCAATAATTTTCACGCCGCGTTTATAGGCAGAATGATATGGCTTTGCGCCAACAAAAGCGGGTAAAAAAGAATGGTGAATATTGATGACTTTGTTGTTGTACTGACTTATTACTTTGCTAGATACAATTTGCATATAACGTGCCAATACAATAAAATGAATACCAAACTCTTTACATAATTTTAATTGTTGTTCTTCGGCTTCCGGTTTCGTGTCTTTAGTTACTGGAATATGATAAAATGGAATATTGAAACTATCTGCAATAGGTTTTAAAGTATTGTGATTACTTATAATAAACGGAATCTCTACATCTAATTCTCCAGAGTTATAACGACCTAAAATATCGTATAAACAATGGTCGTATTTAGAAACAAACAACGCCATTTTTGGCTTGTCTTCGGCAGAATAAATACGCCATTTCATTTTAAATTGTTCGGCCAAATTAGATTTGAAGTTTTCTTTAAAAGCTTCCGTATTAAAAGAAATTGCTTCAAATTCTCCCTCTAAACGCATAAAGAAAATGTCTTGTTCTCTATCTACATGCTGATCTATATATACAATGTTTCCGTTATTATTCGCTATAAAATTGGTGACAGTTGCAATAATTCCAGATTGATCCTTACAGTTTATAAGTATGGTTAGTTTTTTCATGTTTGTTTCCGCGAAAGCAGTATTTTTTTATATTTTTATTTCCGTGAAAACGAAAATCGAATACCTAATAGGTATACTAAATTACTCTAAAAAAGGGAACTTATCTTTTTGTTTTTAACTTTTAGATAATTACATATTATAGAGCAATATTTTTGAATATTCCGTAAATTGCAAGCCTAAAACAGATTATATTTTAAGAATGACACAAGCAACACCATACAAGCCAAAATATAAAGTACGAATCGTTACTGCAGCAGCATTATTTGATGGTCATGATGCATCCATAAATATTATGCGTCGTATAATTCAATCTACAGGAGTAGAAGTCATCCATTTAGGGCATGACAGAAGTGTAGATGAGGTTGTAAATACAGCCATTCAAGAAGATGCAAATGCTATTTGTTTAACTTCTTACCAAGGTGGACATAACGAGTATTTTAAATATATGTACGATCTTTTAAAAGAAAGAGGTGCAGAACACATCAAGATTTTTGGTGGTGGTGGCGGTGTAATCCTTCCGTCTGAAATTAAAGATTTAATGGATTATGGTATTGCACGTATCTACTCTCCAGATGATGGTCGTGCCATGGGATTACAAGGTATGATTAACGATCTAGTGGAGCAATCGGACTTTGCTATTGGTGATGTTTTAAATGGGGAATTAGATATTTTACCAACTAAAAATGCAAAAGCAATTGCTAGAGTAATTTCTTCTGCAGAAAATTTTCCAGAGGTTGCCAAAGACACCTTAGATAAGATTCATATAAAAAATAAGAATTCTAAAACACCAGTTTTAGGAATCACAGGAACTGGAGGAGCAGGAAAATCTTCTTTAGTAGATGAATTGGTTCGTCGCTTTTTAATCGACTTCCCAGAAAAAACGATCGGTTTAGTTTCTGTCGATCCTTCTAAACGTAAAACAGGTGGTGCCCTTTTAGGGGATAGGATTCGAATGAATGCTATCAATTCACCAAGAGTATATATGCGTAGTTTGGCTACTCGTCAATCTAATTTAGCATTATCAAAATATGTAAATGAGGCAGTTCAAGTTTTAAAAGCTGCGGAATATGATTTAATTATTTTAGAGACTTCAGGAATCGGACAATCCGATACCGAAATCATGGAACATTCTGATGTTGCATTATACGTGATGACTCCAGAATTTGGTGCAGCAACCCAATTAGAGAAAATTGACATGTTGGATTTTGCGGATCTCGTTGCTATCAATAAATTTGATAAGCGTGGTTCTTTAGATGCCTTACGTGATGTGAAAAAACAATACATGCGAAACAATAATCTTTGGGATGTGCATCAAGATGATTTACCAGTTTATGGTACCATCGCTTCGCAATTTAACGATCCAGGAATGAATACGCTGTACAAAGCGATCATGGATAAGTTAGTGGAGAAAACAGATTCGGATTTAAAATCGACCTTCCATATTTCAGATGAAATGAGCGAGAAGATTTTTGTGATTCCTCCATCAAGAACACGTTACCTTTCTGAAATTGCCGAGAGTAATCGTGCCTATGATAAAACAGCAAGAACGCAAGAGGAAGTTGCGCAGAAGCTATACGGTATTTTTAAAACCATTGGTTCTGTTGCAGGTGTCACCTTGAGCGCAGTCGAAAGGTCTTTCATTGGAAAGTTAGGATTAAATGAGGAAGAGATTCTTCTACAAGCTCAGAATGACACAGATAAAGAATTTTTAAATCTTCTTATTAAAGAATTTGACCGCGTAAAATTAAACTTAGATCCTTACAATTGGGAAGTAATTACCGGTTGGGACGAAAAAGTAAATAAATACAAAAACCCGATCTATACTTTTAAAGTAAGAGATAAAGAAATAAAAATAGAAACGCATACCGAATCGTTATCTCATTTACAAATTCCAAGAATAGCCTTACCAAAGTATCAAGCTTGGGGAGATTTATTAAAATGGAGTTTGCAAGAAAACGTACCTGGAGAATTTCCATATACTTCTGGGTTGTATCCTTTTAAACGTACCGGAGAAGATCCAGCACGTATGTTTGCAGGAGAAGGTGGACCAGAACGTACCAATAGACGTTTTCACTATGTAAGTGCAGGATTACCAGCAAAACGCTTGTCGACAGCTTTTGATAGTGTAACGCTTTACGGAAACGATCCAGATTTAAGACCAGATATTTACGGTAAAATTGGTAATGCTGGAGTTTCCATCTGTTGTTTAGATGATGCTAAGAAACTGTATTCTGGGTTCGATTTAGCAAATGTAATGACTTCGGTAAGTATGACTATAAATGGTCCTGCGCCAATGTTATTAGGTTTCTTTATGAATGCTGCCATTGACCAACAATGTGAATTTTACATTAAAGAAAATGGTCTAGAAAAAGAAGTAGAAGCAAAAATTGCTAAAATTTATAAAGGTAAAATTCGTCCATCTTATAATGGCGAATTACCAGAAGGAAACAATGGTTTAGGTTTAATGCTTCTTGGTGTTACAGGAGATAAAGTATTACCAGCAGACGTGTACGCAGAAATTAAAAAGAACACGATTGCGCAAGTTAGAGGAACCGTTCAAGCAGATATTTTAAAAGAAGATCAAGCACAAAACACGTGTATTTTTTCTACAGAATTTGCATTGCGTTTAATGGGAGATGTGCAAGAATATTTTATCGAGAATAATGTACGTAACTTCTATTCGGTTTCTATTTCTGGATACCATATAGCAGAAGCAGGAGCAAATCCGATTACACAATTAGCGCTGACCTTATCTAATGGTTTCACGTACGTGGAATATTATTTAAGTCGTGGTATGGACATCAATAAATTTGGTCCAAACCTATCCTTCTTTTTCTCTAACGGAATTGATCCAGAATACGCCGTAATTGGTCGTGTAGCACGTAAAATTTGGGCAAAAGCAATGAAGCACAAATATGGAGCAAATGCAAGAGCGCAAATGTTGAAGTATCATATTCAAACTTCGGGACGAAGTTTACACGCACAAGAAATTGACTTTAATGATATTCGTACAACACTTCAAGCATTGTATGCTATTTATGATAACTGTAATTCCTTACATACAAATGCATATGACGAAGCGATTACTACGCCAACGGAAGAATCGGTTAGACGTGCAATGGCAATTCAATTAATTATCAATAAAGAATTAGGTTTAGCTAAAAATGAAAATCCAATTCAAGGATCTTTTATTATCGAGGAATTAACCGATTTAGTAGAAGAAGCTGTGCTTTTAGAATTCGACAGAATTACAGAAAGAGGTGGTGTTTTAGGTGCTATGGAAACCATGTACCAACGTAGCAAAATACAAGAAGAAAGTCTGTATTATGAAACTTTAAAACATAACGGGAAGTTCCCAATTATTGGTGTAAATACTTTCTTAAGTTCTAAAGGATCACCAACGGTTATTCCTGCGGAAGTGATTAGAGCAACAGAAGAAGAAAAGCAATTTCAGATTAAAACATTGGCAAATCTTCATGATGCAAATGAAACAAAAGCATTATTAAAAGATTTACAAGAGAAAGCAATCCATAACGAAAATATTTTTGAAGCTTTAATGGAAGTTTGTAAAGTATGTTCCTTAGGTGAAATTACTGCTTCTTTATTTGAAGTTGGCGGACAGTATAGACGGAATATGTAAGCAGGATTCCAATTTTGAAAAGCTTGCGCATTCAAAATTGTGAATATCGCTTATCCCAAACTTGTTTTGGGATCTCAGAGATTCTATTTTTTCGTTTTCACGGAAAGTGTACGAATCGCTTATCCCAAATTCATTTTGGGATCTCAGGAAATCCCTTTTGTGAATAACGAAAAGGATATAACAAGATTTTATAGAAAGAATAATTCTTTCAGTGAAACGTTTGTCATTCAGAGTATAGCGAAGAATCTCAATAAATAATATCAAAACAAAAAAGCGTTTCAATCTGAAACGCTTTTTTTATATTCAATAAAAAAAATATGTCTATCAAACACACTTTTAAAGCAACCGTAAATTGGACAATAAACGAAGGAGAAAGCACGCAAAATCCAAGAATCTTCAGTCGAAATCATGAAGTTTTCATTGACAACAAAGCAACACCATTGCATGTGTCTGCAGCAAAAACCTTTAGAGGTGACGATGCATTATACAATCCGGAAGATTTATTATTATCTGCTTTAACTTCCTGTCACATGATGTCTTATTTATACGTGTGTGCTCAAAATAATGTCGAAGTAGTAAGCTATACCGATCATGCAGAAGGAGATTTAGAAGTTGCAGCTTCAGGAAGTGGAAGTTTTAAAACGGTACGATTAAAACCAGTAGTAACCATAAAAAATGCTAGTCAAAAAGAATTGGCTTTACGTTTACATGAAAAGGCAAATAGTTTATGCTTTATAGCTAATTCGTGTAATTTTCCAATTGCTCATGAGGCGACTATAGTGGTTCAATAATAAGTTTGAAAAAATAATTCAAATGTTTTGCATCTTTTTTAATGGTATCACGTCTATTATATGAACATAAAAATTAGATATCATGAAAAATAAAGAATGTACTTGTAACTGTGATGGTTGCTCTAAAGGAAATTGCCAAAACTGTACTTGCGAAAACTGTACCTGTACAAGTTGTAACTGTTAAGCAATACTTAAAGACAGTAATAACAACGCTAATTGTAGTAAATTTATACTATGATTAGCGTTATTTATAGTATATCCTTATGAAAACTCAAGACATTTGGGAATTGCATGCAGACGACATCAAATATTTTATATTCAGTAAAGTAAAAGATGCCGTTGTTGCTGAAGATTTACTCCAAGAAACATTCATTAAAGTGCATACCAAACTAAACACTTTAAAAGACGAAGACAAATTGAAGTCTTGGTTATTCGCTATAGCAAGGTATACCGTTTTAGATTATTTTAGAAGTAAAAAAGTGGTGTATGAAACTACAGATGAAGATTTTATTTTTGAAGAACAAAAACTAGAGCATACTGAAATAGATTGTTTGCATGGTATTATTAAAAGCTTACCTAAAAAGTATAGAGATCCTTTGTTTTTAAGTGATATAAAAGGTGTCAAACAACAACAAATAGCAGAACAATTGCACCTACCATTACCTACCATAAAATCCCAGATACAACGTGGTCGAAAAATGATTGCACAAGGTTTTGTAGACTGTTGCGACTTTGTAATAAATGAAGAAGGTTTTTTAGTTGGAGAAATCAAAGACAAAGCAGACTGTAAAATGTGTCATTAATACGTACCTTTGTGCAGAATTAAGACGATTTATTTCGTTTTACAACTTACAAATTTACGTAGCATGTCCTTTAAAAAATTAAATCCAGTATTAAAAGAAGCCTTAGAAACTCTTAATTATGAGGCACCTTTACCTTTTCAGAAAGAAATATTACCAAAGATAAAAGGAGGAGCAAATGTATACGGATTAGCTCCAAAAGGTTCTGGTAAAACGACAGCTTTAATCATAGCAATCATTCATAAATTAAAAGCAGAAGCTTTTGAAGATTCTCCTAGAGCATTAGTTATTGTAAAAGACAAGCAAGCCGCTTTAGACTTAAAAGAAGAGTTTGAAAAGTATACTAGATACATGGATTTAAGAATCTATGCAGCTTATGATGAGCAAACTTTAGACCAACAACGCGAGGAAATTTATTACGGAGTAGATGTTTTAATTGCAACACCAAAACGTTTGAACAAGCTTTACTTTATGAATAGTGTGCATTTAGGGCAACTTAAATTATTAGCTTTAGATGATGCTGAGTTTTTAATACGTAATAACTACCATAATGATGTTTTACGTGTTACCGAAAGTTTAGCGAAATGTCAATATGTGCTTTTAGCCGAAAAAATGCATTCTAAATATGAGCGTCTTCAAGATACAATTATGTACAATGCACAAATAGTAGAAGGGAAATAATTACAGCGTATGCATCCAGGTGTTTTGTAGTTTTTTAAACACTTTAAGCTCTTTTCTTAAAATAGGAATATATTCTTTTCCATTACTATTGCATTTTTCTAAACGCTTACAATGGCTATACAGTCTATTGGTAAGTTGTCTTACAGATGCAATATGTTTGTGCTTTTTATCTGAAAAACGTTCCATTTCTGCATTAATAATTTCAGGAGCAAGAGAAATAGAATGCTGTACAATATCACCAGAAAAGTAAATGTGTGCATCTTCAGAACCATCTTCTTTTAAGTATGCTAAATCTTGATTTAGATACGTAGAAATACTTCTAGACAATAGAAAAATATGCAAGGCTTGCTTGTATATTGGTAAGTCTGAAAGATGTGATGGAATATGCGCTAACATGATAATTTTTCGGTTTCCATCAAATTTAGTCACAAGATCGCACTAAATACTTTCGTTTTTAAAGTAATATCATATATTTGCTTTAATAATTAAATCATTTTAAACAAAAACTTTAAAAATGAGCTTAGATAATCTTAATTGGAAGATACTGAAATGTTTGCAGGAAAATTCGCGACAATCTAATGCCGCTATTGGTAGGCAAGTTGGTATCACTTCTCCTGCAGTTTCCGAGCGTATTAAGAAGATGGAAGATTTGGGGATTATTCAAAACCATATCACATTAATTTCTCCTTTTGAGGTTGGTTATCAACTTAAAGCATTGATTACTTTACATGCTTTTATGGGGAAACTAAAGCCGTTTCTTGAGAAAGTGAAAACCTTTGATGAGGTTATTAATTGTTACCGAATTACGGGTGACGAAAACATTGTCATGGAAGTGATTTTAAAAAATCAAAAACACCTAGAAACATTTATCGACCAACTTATTGTGTATGGCGAAAGCAAAACGCAAATTATTCTTTCGCATGTTGTGAAGAATAATGCTATTAATAAGATTTAAAAACCTTCAAAATTATCCGGATTAAAAGGGATATCCTCATCAGGATCTTTGTCATCATAATTTATTCCTGGAGGATTAAAAAGTCCCCAACGGTCAATTATATAATTCCAACAATCAAAAGTTTTAACCCATTCAGCAAATAAAACTCTAAATTCTTCTACTTCATTTCAAAGTAAATTTAGGTATTCAATATCTTTATAACCATGCATTTGTATGCCACGAATATCAATAATTAATTCTTTTGCCGATTTTCTTATAATTGCAGCGTTTTCCATTTTAATATCGTACAGCATATCTTCACCAGAAGCTCCAGCAATTTTGGCAGGAATAATCATAGCGTTTTTTCTTAGGTAGTCTAAATTACCTTGAATCATTTCGGCTTGAATTTCTTTTTCAAAATCTATCTCTGTATTTTCAACAACTTTCACAATATGATCTACTAGTTTTTGAAGCTGCATTGCCTTTTTAAAAACAGGCAATTTTTCCCATTGCTCTTTCATTCTGATTATTATTTTAAATTCGCCAAGGTGGATTTTTTCTATTTTCTCCAGCTTTATATAGAATAATATGGTTTCCATCTAAATCCTGTAAATGTGCTTCACTCCATAACCAAGATTTATCTTCGACTTTACTAATAAATGTAATACCTTTATCTTGAAGTTCTTCAACTTTTTTTTCCAGATTATCATTTTCAAAATAGATAGCTATTAGTTGTTCTTTTGGTAATGCATTTACTTTGTGAATAGAGAATGTGCTTTCTCCTTCAGGACATGCAAAACGCACATATCTAGGAAGTGCATCTACAATAAGTTGTAAGCCTAAAATTTTGTAGAACACAACCGCTTTTTCGACATCTAAAGATGGAATAGTAATTTGATTTAAATTCATTGTTTCCAGTTTTTATTCTTCATATATACCTTTAAAAAGAGGAATAAGACAGCACAAACACCTCCTAGTATAGCCATAATATACCAAGTGTTATTAAAGCCAAACCCATCTACAAGTCGCATTCCTGCATTATGTCCAAAAATATGCGCAATAGAAAAAGCGATAGAGTATAATGCCATATATTCTCCTTGATTTCCTTTTTTAGCACGTTGCATAGCAAAGGCATTAGAAAACGGAAAAGCAATCATTTCTCCAACAGTCATTAAAAACATTCCTATAATTAATATTCCTGTCCAAGTGGTTAGGTTTAATACCAAAAAACTAAGTGCTGTTAATGTTACACCAAAAAGCATTAAACCAGTTTTGGTGTATTTGGAGTTTTCTAGCCATTTAATTAGAGGCATTTCTAATAGAAAAATGAAAAACCCATTTGCACCTAAAAGTAATCCTATTTGCGATTCGCTTAAAAAATGTTTTTCTCTGTAATAAATTGGCATGGTAGAAAAGTATTGCAGAAAAATAAAACCAAACAAAAACATAGCCACTAAAAAAATTAAAAAGGACTTGTCTTTATATGCCGATTCAGGGTTTTCAACAAGGATATCATCTTGTATTTTTGCCTTTTTAGGATTTAATACTAGAATCATTACCATTGTTGCTAGAATGCAAGTAATACCGTCTACCCAAAATAAACCACTATAGTTCATTTTTGTTATTATAAGCCCGCCAACAGCTGGTCCTGCAGAAAAACCAAGGTTTATGGCAAGACGAATAAGTGTTACACTTCTAGTTTTATTTTCTGGTTTACTATACGCACTCAAGGCAACAAACATGGCAGGACGAAACATATCTGCCACTAGCATTACTAGAAAAATACCAATACATAAAGCGGCAAAAGTGTTTAAGAACTGAAGCGCTACAAATAGTATTCCCGTTAATAATAAACTTCTAACCATTACTTTGTAATAGCCAATTTTGTCGGTTAATTTTCCGCCTAACCAAGATCCTGCAACAGAACCTAATCCAAATGCAGACATGATCCATCCTACATCTTTAAGTGTGAACTTTAAATCTTCTATTAGGTATAGAGATAAAAAAGGAATCACCATAGTTCCGGCTCTATTGATTAAAGTTATAAGTGCAAGCCACCAAACTTCTGTGGAGAGTCCTTTAAATGTATCTATGTAATTATGTAATAGTTTTTTCATGTTGGTTGGTTTTAATCGATTCTTGGTTTACTTCATTTGCAAAAAGATTACTTCGTTAATAGACCTAAAATAAAAAAGTCCAACTACGAAGTTGGACTTTTAATATTGTATTAATTGATATTTACATCATCATAATATATAAGAAGTCCAACCTGTATTTCTACAAGTGGTATATTGCTTATTATTTTTAATGACTAAATTCATTTTATTTATAATTTGATCACTCAAAGCTAAACAAAATAATTAGAAGTTGTATTTTTAAGCCGAAAAATATTACCATGAAAAAATTATTCTATCTATTGATATTGACATCTGTCTTAAGTTGTGCACAAGAAAAACAACCTTTATTAGGTGATACCGATTGGCAACGAGAACAGAATGCAGATTTTAAAGATGCTTCTAAATCGCCCTTAAAAGCTAAAGATAGAAAGACGTTTAGAACATTAGATTTTTATAAATTCGATGCTAATTTTGTAGTAACTGCTATTTTAGAAAGAACACCAGATTCGGAATGGTTTAAAATGAAAACCACTACAGATCGTGTTTCTAAAGAACGTGTTTATGGCGTTTTATCTTTTCAGTTAAACGGAAATACCTATCGTTTGGATGTTTATCAAGGTCAAGATTTAATGCAGAAAGAAGGTTTTGAAGACTATTTATTTCTTCCGTTTATAGATAATACGAATGGCGATACTACCTATGGTGGCGGACGATATATTGATTTGCGCATTCCGGAAGGAGATACTTTAACGCTTGACTTTAATCAGGCATACAATCCGTTTTGTGCGTATAATGAAAAGTTTTCTTGTCCGATTGTACCTAGAAATAATTATGTAGATGAAAGTGTTGAAGCAGGAGTGAAGGCTTTTGTGAAGTAGTACTCAGTCTCAGTCTTCTGTTTTACTTTGCTAAAAACATTCCTAAAAAGACAGCTAGAAATCCTAAAACAAAACTAGCAATCGTGTATATGGCAAAACTGGTGAAGTCTCCAGATTTTAAAAACAGATGATTTTCATAAGCAAAAGTGGAAAAGGTGGTGAAACCGCCACAAAAACCAGTTGCTAATAATACCGTTTGGTTAGAAGATAAACTATTGTTTTTAAGCGCATAACCAAGAATTAATCCAATAAGTAAGCTTCCTATTATATTGGCTAAAAATGTTCCGTACGGGATTCCGTTTTCAGTGTTATTTAAATATTTTCCAATAATATAACGCAAAACACTACCAAAACCGCCACCAACAAATACGAGTAATAAATTCTTCATATAACAAATATACTACCTAATAAATTACAATAGAATTAATTTTTAAAACATGTTAACCTTTTTAGTTTTTGCGTATTAAAATTTGAATTCCATTAATTCATTTTCCTAAATACACTGGTTTGGCCTAAAGGCGTAATCCGAAAAGCCTCAGAATAGAGTAGGTATATCTTAAATTAAAAAAAAAATCATGGAAAAATTAAGCGAAAAGCAACTATTGGTTGCTAGACAAGAATTTAGACCTTATTTAACTTCAGGAAGTAAAACGCTTTCAAAATTAAAACTGAAAACACCATGGAGTGCTTTTAAACAACAACTAAATACTACTTTTGAATCTTTAGGTTGTGTAGGTTATAATTCGGAAAAAAAACAACTAACAGCAACCGTAAATATTAAAAGAGCAACAGGGTATTCAGGCGGTTTATGTACTAATGGATCTCATGAGTATGTACGATTCTACTTGAACTATCAAGATGGTGCTGGTTGGGAAGATATGGGAGTTGTTGGTTTGAATGTACACGATATTCCAACAAAAAAAGACTGTCAAGGAGAAAATGAACTGCCTATGTCTTACGTGCTTAGGTTGAATATTAGTCCTAAAAAGAAAGTATGTACGGTTGCTAATTTACCAACCGTAAGAGCTGTTCTTGCTTGGAATACAATTCCCGAACCAAATGATCCAAACCTAACAAAAGGAACTTATGTATGGAGTGATAAAAAAGATGCTCGAATTCAAATTACTCCATTACAATTTTTTATTCCAAATTTCCCGGTTTTAGAGATGGATGATCTGTTGCATGCAGCTCTGTTAAAACCTAATTTATCATTAAATACTATTGCTTTTGATAAGCCGGAATACATGTTGGCATTACAAAAAGTAAAACAATATATAACTCCTAAAGACTTACCTTTTAAGGAACTTGTACGTTTATATACAAAAGATAAAATTGAGCCACATAGATTTGGTTATAAATTATTGAATAAGATTCAAAATACTCCATTTACTGGCAATGTTAGTGCTATTTCGAATTTGTTTGAAATGAACAATGTTTCGCTATCAGACAGTTTAATTCATTTAAATAATCTTGAGTGTAATACAAATTATGAAGAATTGATTTGTGTAGGAGCAGATTACAATAGAGGTGCTTTAGTTGGAACCATTAAGGTGAAAAAATCTTCTGGATATAGCGGAAGTCTTTGCAGTAGCGGAAGTAAAGAGTTTGTATCTTTTTGGTTGCAAACGGAAGAGAATTGTGAATGGGTTCATGCTGGTACATCTTCTGTTACCGTATATGACATAGATAACATACCTAGTGATGGTTTGTTTTATTCCGTAGTTTTACCTTATAATTTTGAGGATTTAAAAAAGAATTGCAGTACACCAAATGTTTTAAAAGTGCGTGCTGTATTATCATGGAATGTTCCTCCAAATGATATGAATTGTTCCAGTTGGGGAAATGTTGTAGAATCTTATATACAATTAAAACCGAAAGATTCATGGCATAGTATTGGTCCTAAATTAACGGTTATTGGAGGAGTTAG
This sequence comes from Lacinutrix sp. WUR7, assembly GCF_016864015.1. Taxonomy (NCBI): domain Bacteria; kingdom Pseudomonadati; phylum Bacteroidota; class Flavobacteriia; order Flavobacteriales; family Flavobacteriaceae; genus Lacinutrix; species Lacinutrix sp. WUR7. The sequence goes on from NZ_CP045067.1 coordinate 2,421,247, forward strand.
AGTCGAAGATATTGGGAGTGATGGTTTAACAAAACCAGGAACTTTCTTTGATTATTATGATACACCAGTGCCTTATGATAATTGTGCTTTTGCTAGATTAATAATGGTTGAAGCAAAAACAAATGCATTTGCTGGTCAGAAATATAAAATTAGAGTAGATAATCTTACTACGGGAGAAAGTAATTATTTAAACAAGTCATTCAAATTAGATGATAATTCAGAATCTACTGCTAATGCTGATAATGAATATACCTATTATGGTGATGCTACTAACAATGAAAATAATATTGTTGCTAGATTTATACCTGGAAATAATGACTTATTGAAAATTACATTAGAGCACTTAGATGGTTCGATTCCTGATAGTCAAGTCATTCAAATGGATAATACTATTCCTGATTTAACTTTGGATATAGTTAATTATGGTGAATGTTCTCATTTTGTAAAAGGAAGTCCTATAACTGGAAGTTTTTCTGTGGAAGAAACCCATTTAGAAGAATTTATTTTACATACAAGTTTAACCGATGTGGCTCATCATACTATTGCAAGCGGAACCGCTTCAACTAGTGGTGATTTTACAGTGCATACTTCTAGTACTAAAAATTGTGGTGAAATATCTTTAACTGCAAGACATAGAGTCATCCTGGACAGTAAAAGGATATATCCAGCAAGAAATATTAGAAAAATTGTTTGTTTAAAGGATCCAGTTTAAAAGTCAAATACGTAATAAAAAAAGAAAAGCAGCTCCATTAGGGCTGCTTTTCTATTACTACGCTGGAATAAATTACTTTATAGGATAATAAATATCTGTTTGTATTTCTTCCGGTTTAACCGTTGTAGGATCATTAACATATAATTCCCATACAGATACGCCATGCATTTCTAGTTTTTTGTCTTGCATGTATTCTCCAATTTTTACATGTGCTTGATAATCACCAGAACCGTAATTACCATATTTGGCAATTTTAACAGCTTTTCCTGCTGGTATATTAAAAGAAGTCATTCCAGGAGCAGGAGCTAATTCTTTTTTTAATAATAGGCCAATATAGAATTCCGCTTGTTTCGTTTCTTCATCCCATTTGGTGTAATAGGTTCCGGGAATATAATCTCCAGGTGTTAATTTGTCGGCAGCATATCTTCCTGCTTTTGGCATGAATTCCATGAAAAGTTTTGTCATTTCTTCTTGGGGTAAATCGGTAGATGTTTTTTGAATATAGCCTATAAATTTCTGAGAAGGTAAAGTTAGTTCCACAACATCGCCTAGTTTGTAATCTACTTTTGGTATTTTGTTAAAAGCTTCGGTTACAATCGTGTCTAGTTTATTAAGCCCTTTATCGAACATGGTACCAAGGTTTTTTTCCATTCCGCCTTGAGCTGCCGCAAAAGCTTTAAACATAAAATTCATTTTGTCATGTTTCATTCCCCAAGTTACTTCTGTGCCATCTTCCACTTCCTTAAATAGCCAATAAACATCATTTGGTTCCATACCTGCAAAAGATATTTTTTGATCTATAGATGTATTAGGTGTTAGAGCAACAGTTTCCATATAACCTGGTCCTTCAGCACCTTCCCATGAATAATTAGCACCTACACCAGAAGTTTTTTCAGGATACGTAATCGTCATTGTTGGATCTTCTGCTTTCCATGGACCCCAGTTTTCCCAGTTTTTAAAATCGTTAATCTGATTGAAAACCATAGCTACTGGAGCTTTAATTAATTTGGTTCTTTTTACATCATAGCTATTTGGTTGTACAGCTACATAAATTAAAAAACCAACAATTAAAATCAGTAATAGAAATAGGACGTACTTAAAAATTTTCATTTTCTAAATTTTGTGTATTAACAAATATAGTGAATAAAAAAAAACACTAAATTTGAGATTGAAAAAAATCAATAATAATATTAATATGAAATTAAAATCTATTGTAAGCTTAACTTTACTTGCATTGGTAATGCTAGCATGTAAAAAGGATAAAGCAGAAACCGAAGTAATTAAAGATGAACCTGTTGCGTTTAACTATAATGTAGAGCAGTTTGCAGACATTAAAGTGCTACGTTATCAAATTCCTGGATGGGAAAATTTAACACTTAAAGAACAAAAACTAGTCTATTATCTTACACAAGCAGGATTGGCTGGTCGTGATATTAGTTGGGATCAGAATTATAGACATAATTTAAAGATTAGAAAAGCTTTAGAATCTGTTTATACAAACTATCAAGGAGATAAGACGGTTGCAAATTGGGCGAATTTTGAAACGTATTTAAAACGCGTTTGGTTTTCTAATGGAATTCATCATCATTATTCTAATGATAAAATTAAACCAGAATTTTCATCTGATTATTTAACGCAACTTTTAAAGGAAACGAACACTACTTTAGAAGGTGAAGCTTTTGATGTTATCTTTAATGATAAAGATGCTAAAAAAGTAAACTTAACTAAAGATGTGGATAATGTGTTTTTATCTGCAGTTAATTTTTATGGACCAGATGTTACTACTGCGGAGGTAGAAGCTTTTTACAAAAAGAAAACATCTCCAAACCCAAAAAAGCCTTTGTCTTTTGGTTTAAATTCTCAATTGGTTAAAGATAATGGTGTTTTAAAAGAACGTGTATATAAATCTGGAGGTCTTTATGGTTCTGCAATAGATCAAATAATTACTTGGTTAGAAAAAGCACAAAGTGTAGCAGAAAATAAGGCACAAGGTGATGCTCTTGGTTTATTAATTCAATATTATAAAACAGGAGATCTTCAAACTTGGGATGATTATAACGTTACTTGGACGGCTGCAACCGAAGGAAATATAGATTATATAAACAGTTTTATTGAAGTATACAATGATCCATTAGGATATACAGGTTCTTATGAAACAATTGTACAGATTAAAGATTTTGATATGTCTGAGAAGATGGCTGTTTTATCTGAAAATGCACAATGGTTTGAAGATAATTCTCCTTTAATGGATGCTCATAAAAAAGAGAGCGTTGTTGGTGTAACTTACAAAGTTGTTAATGTAGCAGGAGAAGCAGGAGACGCTTCGCCAAGTACCCCAATTGGTGTGAATTTACCAAATGCAAATTGGATTCGTGCTGCTGTTGGTAGTAAATCTGTATCCTTAGGAAACATTATTAATGCATACAATAATGCAGGTAGTACAGGTCGTTTAAAAGAGTTTGTTCATGATGAAGAAGAGCTTAAATTAGAAGAGGAATTTGGTCAGAAAGCAGATAAATTGCATACCGCATTACATGAAGTGATTGGTCATGCTTCAGGACAATTAAATCCAGGGGTAGGAGAAACGAAAGAAACTCTTAAAAAATATGCATCTACTTTAGAGGAAGGACGTGCAGATTTAGTTGGGTTGTACTATTTATATAATCCAAAGTTACAAGAGTTAGGTTTGGTGGATGATTGGAAATCTGTTGGAAAAGCAGCCTATGATGGTTACATTAGAAATGGATTAATGACGCAATTAATTAGATTAAAATTAGGAGATGATGTTGAAGAAGCACACATGGTTAATAGACAATGGGTTTCTGCTTGGGCTTTTGAAAAAGGCTTAAAAGATAATGTTATTGAAAAAGTAACACGTGATGGAAAAACCTATTTCAATATTAATGATTACGAAAAGCTTCATGCTTTATTTGGTGAATTATTACGCGAAACACAACGTATTAAATCGGAAGGAGATTACAAAGCTGTAGAAGATTTAGTAGAAGGTTATGGTGTAAAAGTAGACCCAGCAATTCATGCTGAAGTTTTAGAACGTAACAAACAATTTACATCTGCTCCTTATAGTGGTTTTGTAAATCCGGTGTTAGTTCCAGATACAAATGATGCAGGAGAAATTACTGGAGTAAAAGTAATACAACCAGGGACTTTTTCTGGACAAATGTTAAACTATAGTAGGGATTATAATTTTTTACCAGAAGTGAATTAAAAAGCTTTTGAAACTTCAGATTAAAAACAGAATCTAAAATTATTTTAGGTTCTGTTTTTTTTTGTTTTTCACTGTTTGAAAGGAATGTCTAAAGTCTTTTTTTTCTATGTTTTATTAGAGCTTTAAACGAATTAAAACCTATTCATTAATACTAAATTTTAGTAAAATAAAATTGAAAATCAGAAGAATAAAAAGGATTGTTATTATTTGAAACATTATAGAAGGGTTTGGTTTCTTTAAATTTAAGGAATTATTAGAATGCATAAAATCCCCAATACAGGGGATTTTAATAATTAGAATAAATAAGCGTTTTCCCTAAAAAAGACTTACCATCCTAATTAGTTTTTAATAATTCGTTTGGTGTAATATCTACCTTCCACTTTAAATCGGATTAAATACATGCCAACTTCTAATTTTGAAACATCCATTGTAGAAACTGCTCCTTGATTTTGTATGACTTTTTTACCATTTAAATTGAATATTACAATTTCGTTTATTTGCATATTTGTGGAAATATTTAAAATGCCTTCCGTTGGAACGGGGAAAATCTTAATTTGATTTTTGGTTATCGTTTCTTCTTCAATGCTTAAAGAACTATCTACAACAGTGACCGTAATTGTAATGGAGGTTGCATTACCAAAACCATCTGTTATCGTTAATGTTACGGGATAATCTCCAACCATTGAAAAAGTATCTGTGTCTATACTTAATACGAAAGTACAATTGTCGGAAGAGCCATTATCGACATCCTCTGGTGTAATAGTTACCCATGGATTTCCTTCTAAATCTACAGTGATATCTTGACCCGCTACCGCCGGATCTATAGTGTCTTGCACTGTAATTATTGCCGTTGCAGCATCGCTATTATTAATAGCGTCATTTACTGTTAATGTAACGGTGTTTTCTCCAATATCATCACAAGTAAATGTGGTAATATCTAAGCTAGAACTCGCAATGCTACAATTGTCGGTAGAATTATTATCTACCATATTTGGTGTAATACTAGCACTTCCACTTGCATCTAATTGCACGGTAATATTTTGTGTACTTGCTGTTGGATTAATGCCATCTTCTACCGTGACGATTGCAGTTGCGGTTCCTGTGTTGTTACTGGAATCTGTTACCGAAAGCGTTACTGTATTTGTTCCTAAATCCCCACAAGAAAAACTAGTAATGTCTAAACTGCTGCTTGCAATAGCACAATTATCGGATGAACCATTTTCTATTTGAGATGCTACAATACTTGCAGTACCATTGGCATCTAATTGCACGGTAATATTTTGCGCAATAACTGTTGGGTTTACGGAGTCTTCTACCGTAATAATTGCAGTTTCCGTATCACTATTATTGCTTTGGTCTGTAACGGTTAAGATAACGGTATTGTTTCCTAAGTTAGCACAAGTAAAAGCGGTAATATCTAAACTAGAACTGGCAATAGTACAATTGTCTGTGGAGTTGTTATTTACCATATTTGGCGTAATAACAGCGTCCCCATTAACATCGAGTTGCACGGTAATATTTTGTGTAATAGCTGTTGGGTTAATACCGTCTTCAATAGTAACAATAGCGGTTGTGCTATTGCTGTTTCCGAAAGTATCTTCCACAGTAAATGTAACCGTGTTTGCTCCTAAGTTTGTGCAAGTAAAAGCAGAAACGTCTAAACTGCTACTTGCGATAGAGCAATTATCTGTCGAACCATTTTCTATTTCCGAAGGCGTAATACTTGTTACACCATTTGCATCTAATTGGATGGTGATATCTTGTGAAATTGCTACAGGATCTATACTATCTACAACAGTAATAGTTACATCTTGTGTGCTTACTTTGTCTTCGGCATCTGTAGCTGTAATGGTTACCGTATTAGTACCAAGGTTTGCACAGGTATAATCAAATTGTGTTTGATTTAATACTACCGAAACTAATTCGCAATCGTCAAAAGTACCATTATTAACATCTGCAATTGTAATAGAGGCTTGTCCGTTTGCATCTAGTTCTGCAGTGATGTTTGGATGCACCATAATAGTAGGAGGTAGGTCATCATAAACATCGACATCCAATGCAATTTTGTATAGCGAATAATTACCATCTGCATTTTTTATGCTTAACCAAATATCGTGTAAATCACAGGTTACTAGATTGGTTGGTATTTCTACCAAGTATTCATCGGTATTTCCTGTTGGTGTTAAAGCAGCAGCAGTTCCTGTATCAAAGCCTAATTCGGCATCATATAAAAATTCAGCTTCCGCTAAAGCAGCAGGTGGTTGGTTATCTTCGGCTTCAAAAACATAAAATATTTTCTTTTCGTATAAGCTCCAATCTCCATTTAGATTTTGAATACGCATTCCTAGTTTATGAAAACCCGCAGCTAATGTTCCTAAAGGAATTACAAAGTTCTGCGACGTTTCATTCGGACTACCAGAAATAGTCAAAGGATTGCCATTTCCTTGTCCAGGATCTGCATCAAACCAATATTCTGCTCCTGCAATGTTAGAAACAGGATCGCTTCCTGCAATGTCTTCAGAAACATAAAATACTTTATTATCGTACAAACTCCATGTCCCATCCAGATTTTGTGTCCGTAAACCTATGGTATGAAATCCAACATCTAGTGTTCCTAACGGAATAACAAAGTTTTGTGAAGTATCACTTGGGTTTCCAGAAATAGTTAAAGGATTTCCGTTTCCTTGTCCAGGATCTGTATTAAACCAATATTCGGCTCCTGCAATATTAGAAATAGGATCACCTCCTGCAATGTCTTCAGAAACATAAAATACTTTCTTATCGTATAAACTCCATGTTCCATTTAGATTACGTGTTCGTATTCCAATATTATGAAAACCAACATCTAATGTGCCTAATGGAATTGCAAAGTTTTGTGAAGTTTCACTAGGGCTTCCAGATATAGTTAACGGATTTCCATTTCCTTGTCCAGGATCTGTATTAAACCAATATTCAGCTCCAGCTATATTTGAAATAGGATCGCTTGTATTAATTTCTTCTGAAACATAAAAAGTAACATTTTGATATAATCCCCAAGTACCAAGATTATCTTGTGCTCTAACGGTTAGCTTATGAAAGCCTTCATTTAAACTAGTTATTGGTAAATTTAAAGCTTGTGTAAGTTCGCCAGTATTTGCGTTTGCAGTTACCAAAGTACCATTACCTAATCCAGGATCTGTACCAAAATAATATTCTAATTGTTGAATGTTTTGCGACGTTACTGTAGCAAAACTACAAAAGAATAGTAGTATAAATCCGAATAGATAATTTTTTGGCAAGCGCATGTTTTTTTGTTGCGCTTTCATAATTAATGCGCTTTTGCGTTAATTGTTACATTAATATTACCGTTTTTTGGTACAGCTCCATCATAACTAATTACGTCTAGCGTAGGGATTCCTTTTGGATTACCAATAGTATTATATAAAAAACCATTGTTGTATAGGCCCATTTCAGAACCACCACCTCCACCAGTAAGTGCAGGAGATCCAGCTTGTAAGGTTAGATCTTCTTCTAAACGTATGGTTGGATTATACGCACCCGTTCCTGCAAGGCTAGTACTGACTGTACTATCTACATTTGTAAATAAAGGATCTGTGTTTGCTAATGTATTAGATTCTAAATGTGTGCCTCCACTAACATTTGCAAATACAGTATTAAACGTATCAGCGTAATTATAAATTAGATTATTAGATAGGTTAAAATCACCGCTTCTAAAATTGATAACAGATTCACCTCCATAATTACTAATAAACATGTTGTTATATAAAATAGCGGTACCAGAAGGATTATTATTTCTAAAAGTAAGACTGCTCTGAAATCTAAATACATTATTTGCAATAACAGAACTGGTTGTATTGTAAATATATAATGGCGTGGGAGAATCAAATATATTGTTAGAGAAAAGTACATTGGTAGCATCTTCATATATATAATTGACGCTTTTTAAAATGCAACCTCTTACTTTTACATCATCAATAGAAACAATTGGTGCTGCTTGACCTTCTCCAAGTTGTAAAGAGCTAACATTACATTCGTAAACAGTTAAACCTACAAAAGGAGGTGCTACTAGAGCACCAGAACTTTGAGGATATAATGAAGAAAGTTTTAAGCCTTTTAAAGTCACATTTGATGAGCGAATAATAACTCCATCTAATAGTGATATTTTAGAAGGTTCGCTATGAGAACGACCAACTATAGTTAATTCTTTATCTATGGTAACAGCACCGTAGGATGTGCCAGAAGGTTGCACATAAATAATATCTCCAGCTGAAGCAGCATCATGTGCAGCTTGAATAGTTTGGTGTGTGGTTGTCGAACCAGAATTATTATCAATAGTGATAATGGTTTGTGCTAGAAAATTTGTTGAGGCAAGCATAAAGCATGCCATTAGGACATTTTTGAATGTTTTTGTAAATGTTTTCATAATATAAAATATTTGTTGATTAATAGTATTAGCAAAGTAGGAAAGGGTGCAATACGAAAAAATCCCCAGTACTGGGGATTTTTGATAATTAGAGATAAAAAGAATTTTCCCTAGTAACTAATTAGTCAAATTATTTTTTTAGGATACGTTTGGCTATAGAACCGTTTTCAGTATCTAGTTTTAAAATATAAATACCAGTTGGTAAGTGTGCAATGTTTAGAAAGTGTGTATTACTTTCAAATTCTTTTTGCAATACTTTTTTGCCTAAAATATTATATAGTGTGGCACTTGTTTTAGAAGTATTATTTAAAGTAATATGTAATAATGAATTTGTTGGATTAGGGTAAACCTGGATAGCTTGTAAATCATTTTCTGCAATACCTAACAAACTAACATTAACAGTTATCGGTGCTCTATGAATTTCAATTCCTGGTGTATCTGGATTTGTAATTACGCAATGGTAACTTCCACTATCGCTAGGTTGTGCATTAGTTATGGTATATGTATTTGCAATTGCGCCACTAATAGCAACGTCATCTTTTAGCCATTGGTAATTATTTCCAGCCATTTGTCTTCCTGAGGCTGTCCTTGTTGAAGCTACATCTGTTAAAGTAAGTGTTATATCATCTCCAGCATCTGAAGTAATTTCATCAGGTACATCTAATGTGTATTGAGGTGAAAAAACGAAATTGGTAATATTTGCTTGATAGGTTGCAATCTCATCTGCTACATCAGCAAATGTAAAATAATTACGATGCATTTGAAGCGTTTCTAAAGGTAATGCTGTTAAATCTGGAAAATCACCATTATAAGCACTACTACTCCAATTAGAATCAATTCCTATTGCACCTATTAAGTATAATTCGCGCAGGTTTGTTAAGTTTTGAAAGGATTGTGGAATATTTCCAGTAAGCCCATTTTGGTTTAACCAAAGCACTTCTAGGTTTGCAAGGTTTCCTATTTCTGGTGGAATAGATCCTGAAAATGTATTTGGTGCTAAATCCAATTCTATTAAGTTAGAAAGGTTGCCAATTTCTGAAGGAATATTACCTGTAATTTCATTTGACCATAGCAATAAGGTTTGCAGTTCGGAAAAGTCACCAATTTCTGTAGGTAAAACACCAGTAAGATTATTAGACCCTAAACTAATACTTGTTACCCTGTTATTCGTTAATGTAACTCCATGCCATGTACTTAAGGGTTTGGTATCATCTAGCCAATTGGTGTTTGTTATCCAACTATCTCCATTAGTGCTATTGTATAATGCAACTAATGCGCTGTAGTCTTGGTTGTCTGAAGGAGCTTCACCAACTGTAAAGTTAACACTTTGTAAAGTTAAACCTGTAACAATATTGTTAGTAGCTTGGTAGGTGTAAGTTCCATAGTCTGCACTAGAATTTACTGTAACATTTAATGTTGTATTCATTTCACCAATTAATAATACACCATCTTTATACCATTGGTAATTGTTTTGTGTACCAGATGTGTTGGCCGTTAAAGTTGTAGAATTACCAATAGCAACTGCTATTTCAAATGGTTGGTCTATATATTTTTGAGGTGAAAATAAATTACTAGGAATAAATTGATTATTAGCAAAAGTGTTTTCAAAATCACCGAATTCAAAATTATTACTTTCATACCAAAAAAAGTTTAAACTAGTGATACCTGAAAAATCTGGAATACTTCCTGTTAATTGGTTGTTAGAAATTAGAAAAACATATAAATTAGAAAGATTGGTGATTGTTGTAGGAATATTTCCAGTAAGATAATTATTTCTTAAATCTATCCAGGTAAGATTAGGTAATGATCCTATTTCACTTGGTATATTTCCAGAAAGTTGCCAACCTCTTAAATCTAAATAATTTAGATTAGTTAAATTTTGAATTTCTGCAGGAAATGTAGCAGGTGCATAATAATTGGGATTTAAATACAAGTCAAGCCTTGTTAATTCGGATAAAGTAGTTAGTGATAAAGGGAAACCGTTACTAACAACAATATTGTTGTCTGGCAAGTTAATTTGTGTAACATGGTCTTGACCATTTATGTTGGTTACGGTTATTCCTTGCCATGTAGATACTGGGGTTTCAGTATTCCAATTGGTGTTTGTTGTCCAAAGCGTTTCTCCATTGCTCTCCGTAAAAAATTGAATAAGCGCATTGCGTTCACTTAGGGGAACTTGAGCGAATATATATATCGTACTAATAAAGATGAAAATAAAAGAAAGTAGTAATCGTTTCATAATGGTTGGTTTTAGAAGTTAATAGCAATTCAAACATATAAAATAATGTAAGGCAATAAAATCCCCATCATTGGGTATTTTAAAATTTATACTTCTTCTCTAAAGCATAACGCAAAAGCTCTCCTTTTCCGTGAAGTCCAAGAATGCGGATCATGTTTTTTCTATGTGTATCTACCGTATGAATACCAATAAATAAGTCTTCGGCAATCTCTCGTGAGGTTTTACCTTGCGCAACGAGTTGTAATATTTCAATTTGACGTTTGGTTAAGAGCCCTTTTTTAGTGTTGCTTTTATCTGTGCCAAGTGCATTGGTATCTATACTTTTGTCAAAGTATGTTTCTCCTTTGTACACTGTTTTAATTGCTTGTAAGACTTCTGTTAAGGAAGAGTTCTTTAATATATAGCCTTTTGCTCCAGCTTCTAGCATTTGCTCTATGGCATCCAATTGATCAAACATAGAAAAGGCTAAAACCTTTGTGGTTGGGAATTCTTGCATGATCGCTTTGGTAGCAGCAATGCCATCTAATTTGGGCATGCGTATATCTGTAATAATAACGTTTGGTTGTTTTAATCGTACAATTTCCAATAATTGCTCTCCATCATTTGCAGTGCCAATTATAGAAATGCCTTCTTCATATTTTAAGAGTAATTGTAATCCGTCAATTAAGGATTGATGATCTTCTGCTATGGCTAATCGTATCATTTTGTATGTTTTTAAATTCAAAAATCAAGCATATATTCTTTACGTTTTTTACTGAAAATGTTCTGTATTCTTAAATAGGAATGTCTATAATTATGGTGGTTCCTTGGTCTTTTTTAGACTCAATAATCATTTGGCCCTCTAAATGCTCTACCCGTTTATCAATACTATCTATTCCCATTCCGGAAGCTTGTTTTAAGTTTTTGGTGTTAAAACCAATACCATTATCTTCTACAATAATATTTAGACCTTCTTCATGATTTGTTAAATGTACAATGCCTTTTGTTGCATGCGCATGTTTAATAATATTAGTTATGAGCTCTTGAATGATTCGGAATATGGAAATTTCTAAAGAGTTTTCTAGGCGATTTTTTAATCCAAAACTATGGACTTCAAAAGTAAGCCCATTAATTCCGGAGGCATTTATAGAGAGTTTTTCTATTGCGGGAAGTAAGCCGTTTTTAGCCATTACTCCAGAGCTTTTTAAATGTGCCATAGATCTAATCTCTACATAGGCATCTTCTAGTAAAGTGCTGGTTTTTTTTATTAATTCTTCGGAAGCTTTAAGGTCTGTTTGGTTTTTTATGAGATATTCAAATTGCATTTTAGCGGCAGACAATGTTGCACCAACACTATCATGTAAATCGGAAGCTAATTTTTGACGTTCTTTTTCTTGACCTCTAATCATCGCATCAATAGTAGATAACTCTAAGTCTTTAAGTATTTTTTCTTTTTCTTCTATTTGTTCTTGACGTTCTTTTTCAGCTTTAAGTTGTTTTCGTTTGGAGTTTTTGAATATTAAAAAAGCGAATAGAGAGACTATAGAAAAACTGCTTCCCCAAGCTAAAGTGAGGTTTGTTTTTTCTTTGTTTTTTAGCTGAATTTCTGTTTGATGGTATAATTCATTTTGCAATTGTTTTTGAAAATGCATTAAACTATCCGTTTTTCTAAAATTATCAATTTGCATTTTTTGCAATGCTCTAGTATTCGCTTTGTCTTCTGCTTCATTTCTATATTCTCTACCTTTTTCATAATGATAAAAAGTGGAATCAAAATTCTTTTTACCTCTATATCCTTCAAATAAAAAGTAATGAGCGCCTCGTATTTTAGTCTTATTAGGTATTTTTTCTGCATAAAAAAGACTTTTTTTAGCGATTTTTATAAGGCTGTCATGTTTTTTTTGTTTAAAATAGTTTTGAGCCATGGTACTATAGCCATGTGCGAGAATACTGTAATTATTTAATAAATGTCCGATTCTAATAGCTTCATTGGTTTTCTTTTTTGCTAGTTTATAATCTTTTTTAATAATGTAAGACTGTCCAATGTTGACATGGTTTACGGCTCTGTTTTTTAAATCCTTTTTTAAGGAACAGAGTTTTAAACTTTCATTAAAATACGCTAATGCTTTGTCTGCCTTAAACCGTATGTTATATATATTACCAATATTTGTTAGATTAGAAATAATGGTGAGCGTGTCTTTTCTGCTTTTGCTTATGGTTAGGCTTTGTTCATAAAAAAATAATGCTTCATCCAAATTCCAGCTGGTCTTATGCATTTTTCCAATATTATCTAGAGCTTTTGCTTCTCCTTTTTTATTACCTAGTTTCTTGTATAATTTTAAACTTTTTTCATAACTATTAGTTGCGGAAGGATAATCCCCTAAGATGTGATTTATATGCCCTAATGTGATTAAAGCTTTAGCTTGCTGAGGTTCTATCTTATTAGCTTCGGTAAATTTTATAAGCTGGTCTATAAGAATATAAGCGCTATCTGTTTTATTATCTAAATACTTTTTAGAAATTAATATGTTAAATGCTATTGCTCTTGTAGAATCTGGTTTTTTTGAGTTTTCCCAGATAGCATACAGTGTATCTTTAGAAGTTTGACCAAATGAAGGATGTATGAATATTAATAACCATATAATTGGTAATGATCGTTTTACTCTCTCCTTAAAAAAAGGGTTTTTTTTAGATTGGATTGGCATGTTCATATCGGTAAATCTATTATTATCGTTGTGCCTTGGTTAATTTCAGACTCGATAGTCATTTTTCCGTCCAAATACTCTACACGTTTATCAATACTATGAATTCCCATCCCTTTTTTAGAAATGATTTTGGTATCAAAACCAACACCATTATCTTCTATCATAATATTTAGGCTGTCCTCATGATTTGTTAAACTAATGGTTGCTTGTGTTGCTTGCGCATGTTTAATAATATTAGTGGTTAGTTCTTGAATGATTCTAAAAATAGTAAGTTCTAAACTGTTTTCTAATCTGTTTTCTAAACCATGATCTACCACATCTATTTGCGTTTTATTTAATGCTGAAATTTTGTTAGCCATTTCCTTTACGGCTTTTAATAAACCTTGTTTAGCAATTACTCCAGAATTTTTAGCGTGTGCAATACTTCTAATTTTCTGATAAGCTTCGTCTAAAAGGGTATTGGTTTTTTCGAAAAGGTCTTCCGATTTGTTTTCCTTTAAAACATTAAAATGAAGTTTTACAGTAGCCATGAGTCCGCCAAGATCATCATGCAAATCGTTAGCAATACGTTGTCTTTCTTTTTCTTGCCCTTCAATCATAGCATCAATACTAGTCAGTTCCTGTTCTTTAAGTACCGCAGCTAGTTTTTGGGTTTGTATTTCTTGTTCTTGTTCGGCAAGTAGTTGTTTACGTTTGGTGTTTTTCTGAATTAAGAATGCAGAAAATCCACCAAAAACTAAAAGGAATAAAGAGGCAATAAGCAAGTTTTGATTTTGTTTTCTTTTTACTTCGCTTTCTAGATTATCTGCCCGAAGTTTTTGGTTGTCATATTGTTCTTTAATATTGGCTATAGCTTCACGATGTTCTTTGGTATTTAGGCTGTCCGAAAGTTCAAGGGATAATTTTAGACTATTATATGCACTATGGTATTTTTTTTGTTTGGCAAATAAATCCGATAGATTTTCATTAATTTTTTTGCTATTCTTAAGGATGTTTTCTCGCGTAGAAACGCTATCCGCTTTTAGATAAAACTTTTCAGCTTCATCTAGTTTGTTTAATCTTTCATAGGAAACACCAATGTTAAAATACGTATTAAAATAACTTTCTTTTGAAGTATGACTTGGTGCCTTTTTAAAGAAGTCTAATTTCTTATTAAAATAATAAATAGCAGAATCTGATTGTAATAAATTATCTTCAAATAAAGCGCCTAAATTATTATAGGTATAAAGTAAATATGCGCTATCTCTTTTTTTATAGTTATAGCCTAAAAGCATTTTATAATTACGTAATGCTTCATTATTTTCATCTCTATAATAATAGTAGGTTGCTAGTAAAAAACGATGAATTATTTTATAAGTTGCTTGGTTGTACTCTTTCGCTTTTTGCGCTAAAATATTTAAATATTCTAGGTTATAATAGTTGTCATTATTATAATCATAAGTTTGACTAAGCGCTGCAAGGCTAGACAGTGTGGTTAAAGTGTCTTGTGCTTTTTTTGCTAGTTGAAGTGTTTGATAGCTTTTTTTGAAAAATAAAGAATCATTACTTGTTATTTTATTATAAAAACCCTCAAAATATAAGACTCTGCATTGTTGAAACTTCGTTAGGTTTTTGTCTTGTTCGAGCTGGTTTATATAGAAAGACATAGAATCACTATCTCTTAAGCGGCTATGGTATATTAATTTATAAAATTTGGTATCCGTGGGTTTTTTAGAATTTTTAAATTTTGATTCTAATAGTGCAATAGGTGTGGTATTATCAAAATAAAAATAGGCAGAGTCATTTTGTGCTATACAAATAGTACAACAAAAAATGCAGAGTATTTTTATAAATGATGCTCTCATAAAATTATTCCAAAATTTTACATCCAAGAGCTATTGGTGATCCTTTTATAACTGTTTTTTTCTTTCTTTTTGTAATGTTATTTTCGTTGCAGTCAAAATTTTCAAACACGACTTTAATGGTTAATTCTGAGCCAGGTATTTGAGAGAAACTGCCTTTGTTAAACTTTTCAAATTTGGGTTTTGTAAAATCTCCACGACCAGTGATTTCATAAGTTACCGTATTATCTTTATTGCTAACTTCGGTTAATGTAGTTCCATTTGGATATGGTATTATGTATTTAGCTGTTCCATCTTTGGTGTTATAATCATAGCCTTGATTTAAAATAGCACAAGGATTCTTACATAAATCAAAAGCATAGTCTTCTTGCTTGATATTGTTGTCTTTGCAGTTTATTAAAAAAATGAAAAAACATAATATGCTCACCGATTTTAAATTTAAAATTTCCATTGTTTACGTTTTCGTTAGGTTATTGGTAAATCTCTCAAAAATAGAGGTGTAAAAACATACCCGTTATTAGGTATTTTAAAAAGTTAAGCATTATTTTTTTAGAACGAAAAAAATGGAGGCAAAAGCCTTTTTTAATAGATTAAGAGTCGTATTCTTTATATATAATTTCTTGAAATAATAAATCCCCAAAAAAATGGGGATTTATGTCTGAAATAAAAACGGTTTTTAATGTTTTATGAAACGTTTTATTACTGTTTTATTTTCTACTTGAAACTGGATTATATACAAGCCTTCCGAAAAATGAGAAACATCTATTTTGTTTGAAGGTTTCTTGATATGTAGTATTTGTTTTCCTAATAAATCGAAAACTCCTATAGTATCCAACGTTAATTCGGTACTAATATTTAAAGTAGCCGTTGTGGGAATTGGATAAATAGTTATTTGTTTTTCTATTTCGTTAAACGTTTCCACGGATAACTGTACATCAATAACTTCTACATTTACTTCAAAGGTTTCTTGATGTCCAGAACTGTCGGTAACACTAAGTAAAACAGGGTAATTACCTACTGCTGTAAAGGTGTCCAGATTTATGCTTAGCGTAAAATCACAATTGTCTGCAGAGCCATTATCAATATCATTTGCAGTAATGCTCACAGAACTATTTCCTTCTAAATTTACAGTGATGTCTTGCGCAATAGCAGTTGGATTTAAATTATCAATAACATGTACTATGGCTACCCCAGAAGTGGATGCTCCAGCATTGTTTGATACTAATACATCTACATTATTTACACCTAAATCTAAACAGCTAAAACTAATAGTAGATGCTAATGGGTTTCCACCAGTAAAAGCAACGGTACCGCAATCTATAGAATTGCTAAATAACAAATCTTCCGCATTTATAGTCGCGTTTCCAGAAGCATCTAGAAACACATCAAGTGGCGTAGCTAGCACTTCATAGTCAAATGTTATTCCCCAGGAATTTAATGTGCCTACATCTTGAGAAACGCTATCGGATATAAAAATTTCCCAGATTCCAGAGGTGTTTTCACCATCAAATATGGATAATGGATTTTCCGGAATAAACAAACCGTTTATAGTTGGTTCAGAGTCATCACATGCTGTTTCTACATGGTTAACCGCTTCATCATCAAAAGTGGCTAGGATATTATTTCCAAGACATCCATAAGTCGATGCAGGTACTCCTGGACGATCTATTAATGTAGCCGTCGTTCCGCCTGGTGATTTTATAGTTACTATAAGATCTCCCACATACGTGTGAGAAATATCGATATTTACATTAAGGTCTGTAATAATTACATTGTTTGCTACGGTAAAAGTGTCGGTTATACCAGCTATATCACCATCGGGAATACTAAGTGCTGGACTATTAGATAGCGATTCGGTAAGTGGGATAAGTCCAGATCCTCTTATTATTAATTCAGGTGGATTATTCGTAACATTTATTTGTTCCGTATTTGTAGTTGGTGCTCCAGTACAATAATCATTAACATAATAATTTACAGATGTCATACCAACTCCGGTAGCATTTGGGTCAAACGAATACGTCAAGCCATCGCCAGTATCTGTTACACCTGTTCCGCTATAAACACCTCCAGTTGGTAGTCCTCCGGAAAGACCTGTTTGTATGCCAGAAGCCATGCAAATTTCTTCAACAGACTTAAAGCTAGAATAGTTTGTAGGTAAATCAAAAGCCTCTGTTCCATCACTTCTGCTAGAAGATAATCCTTGGGTTGCACTAAAGCCTAAACCTCTTTTAGCGAATGCTTCCCATATTAAACATTGGTAAGCGCCACCATATAAAGTTTGATCTGCCGCTAAAATGGCATCACGACCATCTATAAATCCGGGGCTACAAGGTTGTAATATTAAGCCTTGTGTAACTAAATTTAACGCAATATTATTTCCACTTGTTCCGGTATAAAAATTAGCATCAAAACCTTGGTCTTCTATTAAACTCCAAGTCATATCCCATAACATGGCTGTCCAAACAGAGCCTATACCATGAGGAATAACTTCTGTTTTGATATCGTCATAAGTATGTGGATTCGTTGTTAATAAAGTACTATAAGGGTACGTTCTAATTCCTGAACTGCCAGCAGATCCTCCTAGTAACCATGTTCCTATAGGTCTGGAATCTTCACCAGTATCTCCAGGTTTCATTGTTAAAAGCAAGCCATAGAAATCACTCCAGCCTTCTCCCATTTGTTCTGTGTTTGCAAGACATCCTACTAAAGAACCTCCAGTTAACCGATTGGAAATACCATGTCCGTATTCATGAATGATTACTCCATTATCTATATCACTATCTCTAGAATTGCAAACATGCATACGCATGGTAGGATTCGTACCGTCTACAGGTGTCGAGAAAAACGCATTACAGCTCGAACTTCCATCTTGTGCTTGGGCATTTACGGAGTCTCCTCCTAATCCTGCATTACCATAATTATTTTCTTGAAAATTACCAGCTGCTTCATCAAAACCATATTCATAAAGTACATCATGTACAATGTTATTCCAATAAAACAAATTGGTAAGGATTGCATTTTCAGATTGATCTCCAGCCGAATAAGTCGTATTTAGAGGAAAGTCGAAAATTAAATTCCCTCCAGGACTATATGCATATTTGTCATCTGGTAAATTGTTAGCATCATCATCGTCATAGGCGCTTACATTATTTCCAACAGTAGATGTAAATTCAGCTCCTTCAACACCATTTGTATCGTGCCATCCAAATGGAGAAGCAGATACATTTTCGGGGTTTGTCACAAGTGTTCTGGTTCCATAATTTGGCGATTCCGTAGGCATAGCATACACGTTGTAAGTCGCAGTAGGTGCAAATGGTATGGGTGTGGAATAATTATTTAAACTAGAATGAATCTCTTTAATAGGGCCAATAAAATCAGCATGATTTATAGTAGAACTGCTAGTTGTGTGTTCTTTATGATCTCCTAAAATATTACAAGATGTTGTTAAGTTATCTTTATCTATAATAATTCCTGATGCAGCATCTACGCGAAAAACCCACCAATCGGATGATTCTTTTTCAGCAATAGAAAGTTCCCAAACCATAGTTGTACCAATATCTTTTTGTAAGTAATACATTAACTTAACGGGAATGTTTTTCAAAGAAATTCCGGCTTTATTATAAATGGCTTTTTTATTTATTCCTCCTAAACTTTCAATAGTTTCTAATTTGTCTAAAGAATAATGCATTTGATTGGCAACTGAAGTAATTACTTGACTCGCATTAAGAGCTACCGTTTTATTAAGGACAGTAGATGGAATATTTTCTATAAAATTATTATGCAATATTATGACTGTTCCAGACGCGTCAAAATGAATGCTGGATTCTGTTCCTTTTACTTCAATACCATCTATAGCTTGTCTTAAATATATATGTCTGATACCCGTTTTTTTACTAACATATTCGTTAGTTATAACATAATTATTGCTTTTCTGCGTAATTAATGTTTCTAAAGAAATTGAAGATTTTTCAATGGAAATTTTTTGATTTGGCTTTTGTTGAGCAAGGAGTACATTCGTCACCATACAGATGATTACGAAGAATCGTGTAGTGTTTTTCATTCAAGTAAATTTAATTAATAGCCTTATAAAGGTATATTAATTTTTTGATAATCAATAAGTTGATTTTGGTAAATGAAAAAAAATATAAATGTTTTTCTGAAATTATTAGAGTCTGTAGTGTATGTGTACTTGTTAATAGAACACAGGTAGTACTAGAATTTAATACAATGATTTAGGTGAAGGCTTATTTTAAAAAGTACTTTATGGAGACAATAAAAAGGATAAAACATATAAAAGCTACTAAAACCCAAATGCTTCCTTTGTAATGTTGTTTGTGTAGTTTTAAATCTTTTCTGTAGGTGTATGTAATGGCTATAATAAATGCGATTGCAAATAAAATTCCGAAAACGATTTGACCATTACTAAACATATCTCTATTTTTATGCAAAATTAAGAAACAAAACCATAAGATTTCCGTTTTCACGGAAATGAAAAATAATTTTTTTATGAAAAATAAAATGGAAGCAGTAAAAGTTTTTCACACAGCTTTTAAAATAGGACATAGAGAAACACCAAAAGCCGATTTAGGAAAAGATAAAAACACCCTTCGTTTTAATTTAATGCAAGAGGAAAACGAAGAATACTTTGAAGCTGCTAATAATAATGATTTAGTAGAGGTAGCAGATGCTTTAGGAGATATGTTATATATACTTTGTGGTACTATTATAGAGCATGGTATGCAATATAAAATTGAAGAGGTTTTTAACGAAATACAACGAAGTAATATGAGTAAACTTGGGGAAGACGGACAGCCAATTTACAGAGAAGATGGTAAGGTGCTTAAAGGCCCTAATTATTTTAAACCTAATATTTCTGAAATATTAGATAAGTAAAAAAAAGCAACCCAACGGGTTGCTTTTTTTTACTCTTTTTTACTTTTTATTTAACAGCAACACGCCAATCGTGCTGATCTTCTGCTTTGTTATATTGTATATCCATTAATTTTCGTTTGAAAATAGTAGAATAAGAATCGGCATTTAGTTCTGGTAATTCATATACTTCTTCAGCATGTTCAAAAGCTGAAATCGGACTAATAACTGCAGCAGTTCCAGTTCCAAAAATTTCTTTTAAAGATCCGTCTTTGGAAGCGGTTTTTAATTCGTCTACCGAAATAGGTCGAATTTCAACTTCTACATTGTTATCTTTTGCTAATTGTATAATACTCTTTCTTGTAATTCCATCTAAAATACGATCACTTGTAGGTGCTGTTACTAGTTTGTCGTTTATTCTAAAAAACACATTCATGGTACCAGCTTCTTCTAAGTATTTATGCGTACTAGCATCTGTCCAAATAATTTGTTGGTATCCTTGTTCTTGTGCTAAAGCTGTAGGGTAAAACTGCGCAGCATAATTACCAGCAGCTTTTGCATAACCAACACCACCATCTGCAGAACGACTATATTTTTCGGCTATTAAAACACGAACTAAACCAGAGTAATATGCTTTAACTGGGGAACAAATAATCATAAATTTGTATTCGCTAGCAGGTGCCGCAGAAATTGCAGGCTCTGTCGCAATTACAAAAGGCCTTATATATAAAGCATTACCATCTCCTTTTTTAGTCCAATCTTGGTCTAAACCAACTAAAGTACTTAGTCCTTCCATAAAATATTTTTCCGGAAATTCTGGCATAGCTAATCGTTTAGCCGACTCGTTAATACGTTTAAAGTTTTCTAAAGGTCTAAATAACCAAACTTTATTATTATCGTCTTTAAATGCTTTCATTCCTTCAAAAACCGCTTGGCCATAATGAAATACTCGAGCCGAAGGATCCAGTGTTAATGCTTGGTAAGGTTTTATTTTTGGGGTTTGCCATTCGCCATTTACAAAATCACACTCAAACATATGATCCGAAAATTCGCGACCAAAAGCTAAATTTTCAAAATCAACGCTATCTATTCTTGATTTGTCTACTTTTACTATATCCATTTTGTTTGCAATTGTTTATTCATGCTAAAAAACATGTATTAAGAAACAAAAATACAGAATAATAGTGGTATAAAAAAGATTAATTATTTTTTAAAAAGTACTATCTTTATGGCCAATTATAAATAGAAATTTAATAAACAAAATGAAGAAATATTTACTAATTACCATGCTTTTAACGATGTTTGTTGCATGTAAAAGCGAAGAGAAAAAAGAGGAAACAGTAATAGAAGAAACCAAAGAAATCACCTATAAGTCTTTTGGTGAAGAAATTATAGCAGATGATGCTATTACTGCAATTTCTATGGCAGAACATTATAAAACCATGAAAGTTGGAGATAGTATAAACTCTAAAATGATTGCAAAAGTAGATGAAGTTTGTCAAGCAAAAGGTTGTTGGATGAAATTGGATTTAGGGAATGGAGAAGAAGTTATGGTTAAATTTAAGGACTATGGTTTTTTTATGCCTAAAAATATTGCAGGACAAGAAGTAATTGTAAATGGTAAAGCGTATGTAAACGAAGTGCCTGTTGAAGAACTTCGTCATTATGCTGAAGATGCAGGGAAATCTGCGGAAGAAATCGCAAAAATCACAGAATCCAAAAAAACGTACTCTTTTGAAGCAGATGGCGTTTTACTTGTAGAAGAAGAATTATAAATGAAACAGTTACTTTGGTTTTTTTGTTTTGCTTTTTTATTAAGCTGTAATTTGAAAGAAAAACAAGTCGAAAAAAAAGAAAAAAAGGTGTATGATATGTATGAGTCATCAGAAATGGCAATACTTATGAACCAAATGTATGCACATAATTTAAAGATTAAAAAGGAAATTATTGCAGGTAAAATACCAACAGAATTTCCATTAGATTTTTTAAAAATTCATACGGCAGAACTTTCCGATTTTAAATATAGAAATGAAAATTTTCAAGCATTTTCTACGCTCTTTGTTGCGGCAGAAAAAGATGTTTTCAATGCAGCATCTAATACGCCCATTGAGGATAGATTTAATAACGCTGTAGGAATGTGTATTTCTTGTCATCAAACCGAATGCACAGGTCCAATACCAAGAATTAAAAAACTACTAATTAAATAGTTCTTTTTTGAAACGGAACATTATAATTACAGAAGACGGTTCTACAACCATACACATTCCTGAATGGAATGAACAATACCATTCTACACATGGAGCAATACAAGAAGCGCAACACGTGTATATACAAAATGGTTTACAGCATTATAGAGAGGAAAACAAGGCAGAAAGTATATCGATATTAGAAATAGGCTTTGGTACTGGATTGAATGCCTTTATGACATTGTTGGAAGCCGAAAAACAAAATCTTATTATAAAGTATAAAGGAGTGGAGGCTTTTCCTGTTTCTGCGGAAGAGCTAGAACAACTTAATTATGTGGGGCAATTAAATGCTTCCGATAAGAAATTCGTTTTTAATAAACTACATGAAATTCCTTGGGAAGCCGAAACAAAAATCACCAATAACTTTCAACTGATTAAAGAGCAAAAAGATTTTTCAGAAATAAACGAAAAAGAAGCTTTTAATATTATTTATTTTGATGCTTTTGGTGCAGAATTGCAACCAGAATTATGGACAGAAGAAATATTTAAAAGTATGTATAATGCTTTAAAGAAAAACGGAGTATTAGTAACGTATGCTGCTAAAGGAACTGTTAAAAGAGCATTGCGTAGTGTAGGCTTTGATTTAAAGAGATTACCAGGTCCTCCAGGAAAAAGGCACATGTTAAGAGCAACAAAACAACCTGTAATAATTAATTAGTACCAACTAAGGTATCCCTTTTTTTACATTGCGAATAGTAGTGGTCATACATTGCCGTTATTGTATTGTAAAAGGAGATTTTATTTTTATAATTAACAATATATTTACAGCTTCCTTCTAATTCTACTAACTTTTGAAAAGCTAAAATTAAAGTGGATTTATCTTCTTTAAGCATATCGAATGCTGTTAATATATTCCAGTAATTAATTACATTATAATTGCTTACATCATTATTTATGGATTTTTTAGTTTCAGAAATAACATATGCTGCAAAACTAAAGTGATCCTTTGTTACCGTTTTCTTTTTCTCCGGATTGTAAGAGAAAAAGTCCGTTTCAAAATTTTCAAAACTTAGGGTGTTTGTAGCTTGACTAAAACTTGTAGCTATACACGTGAATGCAACTAAAAATGTGAATATAAATTTCATTGGTCTCTCTAAAAATTTAAAGCTTACTCTAAAAATTTAATTGTGAAAATATACCTTCTAATAATAAAATGAAAAGTAATGGATTATTAAGTTTTAATTATTCGATAAAAAGCTAATTTATTCGATTTTAAATAATTAGAACGCTGGTAGTTATTGCTTTAAAAAATATTACGCAAAAATATAGCCACACTAAAAAGTATGGCTGTATTTAAAAAAAAGTATGTTATTTAAGCTTTCTTAGCTTTAATAGTGATTTTTAATTCCATATCATCATTAATAAACTTGTCACCAAGGTTATCAAAAACAGATTTAGAACCATAGTTAATTCCCCATTGCGTTCTGTCAATAGTAAAGGCATCACTAGAAATTGTCATAATATCACCTTCATTAGTAATAGTAACAGGAAAAGTAACATTATGCTTGTTTCCTTTTAACGTTAAGTTACCAGAAAGCATTGTCTTACCACCTTCAGCAGCTTGCGTTCCTGTAATTTCAAATGCTCCAGTAGGAAATTTGTTTACATCAAAAAAGTCACCTTCTTTTCCTGCAACAGTACCCATTAAGTGCGCTTCCAAATTCTTTTTTTGATCTCCTTCAACAT
This sequence comes from Lacinutrix sp. WUR7, assembly GCF_016864015.1. NCBI lineage: Bacteria > Pseudomonadati > Bacteroidota > Flavobacteriia > Flavobacteriales > Flavobacteriaceae > Lacinutrix > Lacinutrix sp. WUR7. Next base: position 2,445,173 of record NZ_CP045067.1, read on the forward strand.
CTGTAGCGCTTATAGATTTCATGTTAATTAAAAAAGTTCCACTTTGTAAAGCTCCATTGTCTGCATGAAATATACCACTTTCAATGTTTACAGTACCATTGTGTGTTCCTGTTGGTTTAAAACCTTTCCACTCAATGGTAGATTCAGATACATTTGCAACATATTTTGCCGTTGTACTTTCGCTAACAGCAGCCGCTTCCGCATCACTTGTACTAGCTTCTTTTGCTTTTTTACAACCTATAACTGCTGTACATAATGCAACAACAGTAAAAATATTTAAAATTTGTTTTTTCATAATATTTATTTTGTTTTTAGTGTTAAGTGACAAAAATACAAATTGTTAGTGTAGTTAAAGAAGAAAATACATAAAAAAAAGGCAATGACATTTTGACATTTTTATAATAATGGCAGTACTTTTGCCATCTGTTAAAAGTATTTATAAAAACTAGGTACTACGATGAGCAAGAAAAATAAAGAAGAAATTATAGAAGAACAAGCAGCAGCAGAAACACAAGAACTATCTGTTGAAGAGCAACTACAAGAGGAAGTAAAACAAGAAAAAGATAAATTTTTACGTCTTTTTGCAGAGTTTGAAAATTATAAAAAACGAACATCTAAAGAACGTATAGAGTTATTTAAGACGGCAAGTCAGGATGTTATGGTGTCATTATTACCTGTTTTAGATGATTTTGAACGTGCGTTAAGTCATATTGACGACGATAAGGAAGCCGAAGAACTTCGTAAAGGGGTGAATTTAATTTATCAAAAATTACTTTCTACACTAGAGCAAAAAGGTTTGACAGCTATATCTGTAAAAAAAGGAGATGTGTTTGATGCAGATTATCTTGAAGCAATCACACAAATTCCTGCGCCTACAGACGATTTAAAAGGAAAAGTAATTGATGTAGTTGAAAAAGGATACAAATTAGGAGAGAAAGTAATACGTTTTCCAAAAGTAGTAATAGGACAATAAGAATAATTAATTAAAAAAATCCTTTTTTTTTGGAAGGATTTAAGAATAGGAATGGCAAAAAAAGATTATTACGAAATATTAGGAGTAAGCAAAAGTGCTACTGCAGCTGAGATAAAAAAGGCATACCGAAAAATGGCTTTAAAATTTCATCCAGATAAAAATCCAGATGATAAAGACGCAGAATCTAAATTTAAAGAAGCAGCTGAAGCTTACGAGATTTTAAGTAATGCTGACAAAAAAGCACGCTACGACCAATTTGGACATCAAGCATTTGATGGTTCCGGAGGTTTTGGAGGTGGAAGCGGTGGTATGAATATGGATGACATATTCAGCCAGTTTGGTGACATCTTTGGAGGTTTTGGAGGAGGCGGAGGCTTCTCTGGAGGTTTTGGTGGTCAACAGCAACGTAGAGTTAAAGGAAGCAACCTTAGAGTTCGCCTTAAACTTACTCTAGAAGAAATTGCTAATGGCGTAGAAAAGAAAATTAAAGTAAAACGTAAAGTCCAAGCAGAAGGTACTACCTATAGAACGTGTCCTACTTGTAATGGTTCTGGTCAAATTACTAGAGTTACAAATACTATTTTAGGAAGAATGCAAACAGCAGCCACTTGTACAACTTGTGGTGGAGCAGGACAAACGATAGATAAAAAACCAGCAGAAGCAGATGCACATGGTTTAATAAGCAAAGAAGAAACGGTTTCTATTAAAATTCCAGCAGGAGTTGTAGACGGTATGCAACTTAAAGTAGCAGGAAAAGGAAATGAAGCACCAGGAAATGGAATTTCTGGAGACATGTTAGTTGCTATAGAAGAGCAAGATCATGAAACGTTACAGCGTGAAGGAGATAATTTACATTATGATATGTATATAAGCCTTCCAGATGCAGTTCTTGGTACATCTAAAGAAATAGATACGGTAACAGGAAAAGTGCGTATTAAAGTAGATGCAGGAGTACAATCAGGTAAAATTTTACGCTTACGCGGAAAAGGAATACCAAGTATTAATGGTTATGGAAAAGGAGACTTACTAGTACATGTAAATGTCTGGACACCAAAAACCCTGAATAAGCAACAAAAAGACTTTTTTGAATCTATGCGTGATGACGAACATTTTTCGCCTAAACCAGAGAGCACAGATAAATCTTTTTTTGAAAAAGTAAAAGATATGTTTTCTTAATAAAAAAACGATATTATATATAAGAAATCCACTTTTTAAGTGGGTTTTTTTTTGTTAAATGGTAACAAATCTATTTCTATTAACATTTATTTAGCAAAAAATAGTATATTTGGTTTATCGCTAATTTATTTTAGCGGTAATTTTTCTTTTTCATAGCAATTTTTTCCCATCCTTTCACTTTTAGTAAAAGGGTGGGTTTTGTTTTTATGCAGAACCTATATCTGTATTTCATTAACAACAAAAGAAAATTGTTGTCATAAATCATAAAACGCTTTTTTTTGCATAAACGCTTCTTCCTATCTTTAATTTATGGGTAATGCATGCTATTTCTCTTGTAACATTTTCTATATTTACAAGTCTTATATATTATCAAAACAGTTACTAAATATTAAATATGAAAAACCTCTTAGAAGCACATGCAGTTTCTAAAAATTTTGGAGATTTTAAAGCATTAAATAACGTGTCTATTTCCGTTCCTAAAGGAAGTATTTTTGGTCTACTAGGACCAAATGGAGCTGGAAAAACAACATTAATACGTGTAATAAACCAAATAACAATGCCAGATTCTGGTCATGTTATTTTAGATGGTGAACCTTTGCAATCCCATCATGTACAAAATATTGGCTATTTGCCAGAAGAACGTGGTTTGTATAAATCTATGAAAGTAGGTGAGCAAGCATTGTACTTGGCACAATTAAAAGGATTAAGCAAAGCAGAAGCAAAAAAAAGATTAAATTATTGGTTTGATCGTTTAGAGATAGGGGATTGGTGGAACAAAAAAATTCAAGAACTTTCTAAAGGAATGGCTCAAAAAATACAGTTTGTAGTTACTGTTTTACACGAACCGAAACTATTGATTTTTGATGAGCCTTTTTCAGGATTTGATCCTATTAACGCAAATTTAATTAAAGACGAAATTTTACGCTTAAAAGATAATGGAGCAACCGTAATTTTTTCTACACATAGAATGGAATCTGTTGAAGAATTGTGTGATCATATTGCGCTAATCCATAAATCTAACAAAATATTAGATGGTAAATTAACAGATATAAAAAGACAATTTAAAACCAATACCTTTGAAGTTGGTATAAAAGCAGCAGACAAAGTAGCACTTGCCGAAACTATTTCACAAAAATTTGATACATCACTTACCGATTTTAGATCTTTAAACGATGAATTAAAACTAAATATAAAGCTTTCAGAAAACCAAACTTCCAATGATTTGTTGAGCTATTTAACAAGTAAAGGAGAAGTTTCTCACTTTGTAGAAGTCATACCAAGTGCTAACGATATTTTTATTCAAGCAGTAAAGAATAACTAATTTATGAACCATTTACCACTTATTATAAAACGCGAGTATTTAACAAAAGTTAAAAACAAATCGTTTATTATTATGACTATTTTAAGTCCTATTATCATGATAGCGCTTATTGCAGTTGTAGCTTATTTATCACAATTAAATAATAATAAAACACGAATTATTTCTGTTTTAGACGAATCAGAATTAGTTACAGATATTTTTCAAAACGAAGAACATACAAAATATAATATACTTAATAATGTTTCTTTAGCGGATGCTAAAACTATAGTTGAAGAAGCAGAAACCTATGGGTTATTATATATTCCAAAACAAGACAGTATAGATGCATTGGTGAAGCATATTAAGTTTTACTCTAAAGAAACACCGTCATTATCTGTAATATCTGGATTAGAAAGCAAATTAGAAAACCGATTAAGAGATGTTAAATTACAAGAGCAAGGTATCGATTTAGATAAACTTACCGCATCAAGAACCAGTGTTAATATTGCACAAGAAAGTTTTATTGGTGAAAAAACATCGAAATTAGATAGCTATTTTAAATTAGGTTTTGGTTTAGCAGCTGGTTACTTATTATTCATGTTTATTATTATTTATGGTAACATGATTATGCGAAGTATTATTGAAGAAAAAACAAGTAGAATTATTGAAATAATTATTTCTTCGGTAAAACCAATACAATTAATGCTAGGCAAAATTATTGGGACTTCTTTAGCAGGAATCACTCAGTTTGTTATCTGGCTTATTATAGGAAGTATTTTAATGACCGTAGTTTCTGCTGTTTTGGGAATAGACTTAATGCAACAAACACCACAAAATGAAATGTTGCAGCAAGCGATGGAAAACCCGGAAGCTGCAGTAGAAATACAAAATGCAATGGCAGCTTTTTATAACTTACCAATAGGAAACTTAATCATCGCATTTATCTTGTTTTTTATAGGAGGTTATTTATTATACAGTTCGTTATATGCCGCAATTGGAGCAGCAGTAGATAACGAAACCGATACACAACAGTTTATGTTACCTATTATAATGCCATTAGTTTTGGCTGTTTATATTGGTATATTTACGGTAATAGAAGATCCTCATGGTACGGTTTCAACAATATTTTCGTTTATACCATTTACCTCTCCAGTAGTGATGCTAATGCGTATTCCTTTTGGTGTACCCATTTGGCAACAAGTACTTTCTTTTTTACTATTAGTTGGTACCTTTATGTTGACTGTTTGGTTTGCAGCAAAAATTTACAGAGTTGGTATTTTAATGTATGGTAAAAAACCGAGTTATAAAGAGCTTATAAAGTGGATTAAGTATTAATATGAAAGAAATTAAAAACATACTGGGTAAATCTATTCAAATCTCTAAAGATGTAGAGATTAGTGTGCAAAATATTTTAATTTTACTTTTAGTCTTACTATTTGCAACCGTATTTTTAAGACTTCTTAGAAGGCTAATAAGTAGAAAATTACCTAGTGACGATAAGTTAAAATTCAAAGCTGTTTTTTCTTATGCAACATGGTTTAGTTATGTCATTATTGTTTTGGTAACATTACATACTGTTGGAGTTAATGTTACTGGGATTTTTGCAGCATCTGCCGCTTTATTAATTGGTATTGGTTTAGCCTTACAAACCCTTTTTCAAGATATCATTTCCGGTGTATTTATTTTAATAGATCAATCTGTTCATGTTGGAGATATTATTGAATTAGACGGAAAAATTGGTCGTGTAGAAGAAATTAAATTACGTACCACAAGAGCAGTAACTATAGACAATAAAGTGTTGGTAATACCAAATCATTTATATTTAACTAATAGTTTGTATAATTGGACTCAAAACGGAACAACAACTCGGGAGAGTGTGGATGTTGGTGTGGCTTATGGTAGTGATGTACAATTGGTAAAACGTTTGCTTATAGAAGCCGCAAAAGGCCATAAAGATGTTTTAGAATTTCCAGGACCAGCAGTATTATTTATGGATTTTGGAGATAGTTCTCTAAATTTTAAAATTGCTTTTACGCTAAATGATAGTTTTAATGCAAGGATTCCAAAAAGTGATATTCGTTTTGAAATTGACAGACTATTTAGAGAAAACAATGTATCTATTCCTTTTCCACAAAGAGATATTCATATTATTCAGAAATAAAAAAAATAAAGATGCCGAAAATATTAGTAATAGAAGATGAAGCTGCAATTAGAAGAGTATTAGTAAAAATTCTTTCCGAAGAAAATGATACCTATCAAGTAGAAGAAGCGGAAGATGGTTTAGTAGGAATCGAAAAGATTAAGAAAGAAGATTATGACTTAGTGCTTTGCGATATTAAAATGCCAAAAATGGATGGTGTGGAAGTATTAGAAGCAGTTAAAAAAATAAAGCCAGAAACACCAATGGTTATGATTTCTGGTCATGGCGATTTAGATACTGCTGTAAATACGATGCGTCTTGGGGCTTTTGATTATATCTCAAAACCGCCAGATTTAAATCGTTTATTAAATACCGTTCGTATTGCGTTAGATAGAAAAGAGCTTGTTGTAGAAAACAAAATGCTGAAAAAGAAAGTAAGCAAGAATTATAAAATGATAGGAGAGAGTGACGCTATTTCTCATATCAAAGAAATTATAGAAAAGGTAGCACAAACAGATGCTCGTGTTTTAATTACTGGTCCAAATGGTACCGGAAAAGAACTCGTTGCACATTGGTTACACCAAAAAAGCCAACGTTCTAAAGGTGCAATGATAGAGGTGAATTGTGCTGCAATACCTAGCGAACTTATAGAAAGTGAACTTTTCGGACATGTAAAAGGCGCTTTTACAAGCGCAAACAAAGACAGAGCAGGAAAATTTGAAGCTGCAAATGGAGGTACCATCTTTTTAGATGAAATAGGAGATATGAGTCTTTCTGCGCAAGCAAAAGTTTTACGTGCATTACAAGAAAGTAGAATTCAAAGAGTTGGTAGTGATAAAGACATTAAAGTAAATGTTAGAGTAGTAGCTGCAACAAACAAAAATTTAAAAAAGGAAATAGAAGAAGGTAGATTTCGTGAAGATTTATACCACAGACTAGCAGTCATTCTTATAAAAGTTCCTGCTTTAAATGAAAGAAGAGATGATATTCCGTTATTGATAGAATATTTTTCTAAAAAGATAGCAGACGAACAAGGTACAGCGCAAAAAAACTTTTCAGCGAAAGCGATAAAATTATTACAAGAATATGATTGGACAGGAAACATTCGTGAATTACGTAATGTGGTAGAGCGTTTAATTATTCTTGGTGAAAAAGAAGTAAGCGAGAAAGATGTAAAAATGTTTGCGAGTAAGTAAAATAAAAAAGAATTTCAACATAAAACAAGACACTAATGATTTAGTGTCTTGTTTAGTTTAGCATCAAATGTATTAATAATATGTTCTACCTCAATTGGTATCTGGTTATCTTCCACCCAAGTATGTATATCTCCTAAATAATGCATGCCTAAATAGTTTGCAGATGCTACAAAAGGCATATTAAAACCTTTTATTATATCATTACTATTACTCGTACTTATCATAGCCATGTTTTTACCACGTAGTTGTCTTCCTAAATCTTTTTCTGTTCTAATAACATCTGAAATACGATCAAAAAAAGCTTTCATAATGCCGCTCATAGTATACCAATACACAGGAGTTGCAAAAATAATAGTGTCATAGTTTGTAATAACTTCTGTTATGACATCCATGAAATCATCCACTGCATTTTTATACTCATAATCATATTGACCAATAACCTTTGTGTTTAAATCAATAACATCATAGTTCGATTTTGATACAAGATGATTCACAATTTTATAGGTGTCACCAAAACTTCTAGAGCTTCCTTGAAGTATTACAATTTTATGCATTATCCTTAAATTTATTAAGCTAAGAAATGACTTTGATAAGAATAAATGGCTAATTTCTAATAGAAACAATTAATGGTAAAACAGAAAATATTGATGTGTTTTAAAAAGGAACAAAATTAAGGGTGCGTTATATTTTAAAACTCACACTCACACCAGTTTGTATATCAGGACTGTTATTTACGGTAAGATCTTGTTGTAAATAAATAGTGGTAGAAACCTTTCTGGTAAAAGAATATAACAAGGTCCAATAATTATTGTTTTTATATAAGTTGGTAGTCCCAATTCCCCAAGCTTCATGTACATCTGGATGACGAATAGGAATTATATAATCCAACTCCTCCCTTTTATTTAAGCTAGTTTGTATATAAAAATCTAATCCTATAGAATGAGTAGATCCTTTTTTGGATACAAAATTATACTCTAAAGCACTTTCTAAAAAAGCAAGATAATCATTGGTTCCAAATGCGACGTTATCTTTTTTTAAGTCAATAGCATTTTTTCTTATGGCACCAATACCTGTACCTATTTGTGCGTAGTTACCGTTTTTAAATGGAATTTTTTTGATAGCATTTACAGATACACCTAAGTCTATTGATGTATTATATTTCGATAGATTAGTACCAAGATGAGAACCAATATTCATAAAAAAACTTTTGTTTTTATTTATTAACCATTCCGGATAATAATAGTACGTAGTTTCTATTCCGCTTAAAAAAATGTCGTTTTTTTCTAGTTCTACAGTATTACCATTTCTATCGGTGTATTTAATTCCTGCTTCATTTAACTTGAAAACTTTTCTATCAAAAGGATCTTCTCCTCCTGCAATTTTGCTGTGAAAATCTTCAATAAACTTATCGCTTGTAAAAAAAGAAAGCGGATATTCTCCGTTCGTTAGCATAGCAACGCGTAAAGCAACTACTAATTCTTTATTATCACTTAAATTAAAAGCAACATTAGCTTTAATACTTTTAATGACACCATCTATTTGTAATTGAAAAGTTTCAGCATCTAAGTCTTCTACGTCAAAATGATATTGCGCCAAATCCCAATCGTATTTTCTCGCTTCATTTCTTGTCGCTTCGTCATTTGGAATGTATGTAGTTACTGGAGGTCCCCAAACATTAGCACTTTCTAAACTAATATTAACTACACTATGTTTGGTAGCGTGCGTTTTAAAATTTCCTTGCAATCTTGAAAAAAAGATACCAAAAGGATGCGAAGATAAAATGCTAGGTTTTGTAATTCCGTTTTTTATAGTGGTTGGTATGGAATCTGCGTCTTGCGAAAATGTAATAAAAGGAAATAGTATGAGTAAAGATATGCTTAGGTAAAATGTTTTCATGAAGGTTAATTAGTATGACAATAAAGCTACAATATTTATAATAATCTCGCCTAGAAAATTTTAGACAAATTATATGACAGCTATTTTGTAATAGAATTTCTATTAACCAAAAATATTAATATCTTTAAACTTAACTTAAAATGCCTGTAAAATTGAAAGCAATTAAAATAAACGACTTTAAAATACAATCTCAAATAGATATATCTAAACTAACTACAGCCTATGATTTAGAAGCAGATGAAGACGATGTAAAAGATGAATTAAGAAAGGTAAGACGAAAACTTGGAGAACTACAAGATACCCTTTATGCACATGGTAAATATGCAGTTTTGGTTTGCTTACAAGGAATGGATACTGCAGGAAAAGACAGTTTAATTCGTGAGGTATTTAAAGATTTTAATGCAAGAGGAGTAGTAGTACATAGTTTTAAAGTGCCAACCGAGTTAGAGTTAAAACACGATTTTATTTGGAGACATTACATCGCACTTCCCGCTCGTGGTAAGTTTGGCGTCTTTAATAGAACGCATTACGAAAATGTACTCGTAACTAGAGTGCATCCTAGTTATATTATGGGAGAGCATTTGCCTCATGTAAATTCTGTAGAAGATATAGACGATGCTTTCTGGAATACACGCTTTGAGCAAATAAATAATTTTGAAAAGCATATTGCAGAAACCGGAACCATCATTTTTAAATTCTTTTTGAATTTATCTTTAGACGAACAGAAAAACCGGTTACTACGTCGTTTAGATAAACCATCTAAAAACTGGAAATTCTCTCCAGGCGATTTAAAAGAACGTAAACTTTGGGGAGCATACCAAGAATGTTATCAAGATGCTTTAAATAGAACTTCAAAACCACACGCTCCTTGGTTTAATATTCCAGCAGACAATAAACCAACAGCAAGACTTATAGTTGCTCAAATAATGTATGATACCTTAAAGGAGTATACCGATATTAAAGAACCAGAATTAGATGATGCTATAAAAGCAAATATAGCATTGTATAGAGAACAGTTAAGTAAGGAGTAATATCCTTTTATGGGATAGTCCTTTACAATTTACTCGTATTTGATTGTTGCGTTTGCGTATAAATATGTTAAGAATTTTAGGGTAAGATTAAAATAAAAAAAATGAAAGATATATTTGATAAAACGGTTACCGAAGAGGTTTGTAAACGAATTGATTTACTTACCGCTACTTCAGATCGAAAATGGGGGGAAATGACAGTAGACCAAATGTTAGCGCATTGTAATGTTGCTTATGAATCTGTCTATGATAACAAGCACCCAAAACCAAAAGGAATAAAAAAATGGATGCTCAAAACTTTGGTGAAAAATTTTGTTGTAAACGAGAAACCGTATAAAAAAAATGGAAGAACAGCTCCTGAATTTCTTGTAGTAAATGAAAGAGATTTCGAAATAGAAAAAGAGAGATTACATGCATATATAAATAAGACCCAAGAATTAGGAGGTGCTTATTTTGATAATAAAGAAAGTCATTCCTTCGGTAAATTGACAAAAAAAGAGTGGAGTAATATGTTTTACAAACACCTAAATCATCATTTAAATCAATTTGGAGTATGAGTACTACAAGTCACCACGATGCACGAATTGCAAAAATGACATTCGCTTCTGTATATCCGCATTATGTTGAAAAAGTGGAGAAAAAAGCAAGAACCAAAGAAGAACTACATCAAGTAATTCATTGGCTAACGGGTTATAATGAACAAAAAATAGAAGAACTAATAAGCGAAAAAGTAACCTTTGAAACCTTTTTTAAAAACGCAAAATTAAACCCAAATGCAGAATTAATTAAAGGTGTGATTTGTGGTTATAGAATAGAAGATATAGAAAATCAGCTAACCAAAGAAGTACGCTATTTAGATAAATTGGTTGAAGAATTAGCGAGAGGACGAAAAATGGAGAAGATATTGCGAGTAGCATAATTTTTAAAATTTTTAGTTTAATATTAATCCCAACAACAAAATGCAGAAGTCCATTTATTATTTATCGGTTATAGCACTCTTAACCTTTGGTTGCGTTCAGCTAACTTCCGTTCAAGATGTAATACCTAATCACGATAATTTCACCATAAACTCTAGTTTTGTAAACGAAACGCGCGTAATTAATGTGTGGCTTCCGCCAAATTATAAAAATAGTACCGATGCTTTTCCGGTGTTATATATGCCTGATGGCGGAATAAAAGAAGATTTTCCGCATATAGCGAATTCCATAGCCAAACTAGTTGAAAGCAAAAATATTCCGTCAGTAATTCTTGTTGGTATTGAAAATACAGAAAGAGGAAGAGACTTAACAGGTTTTTCGGAAGTGGAAGCAGATGCTGAATATTGTCCGTTAACCGATGGCGCAAAAAACTTTAGAGCATTTATAACCGAAGAATTAATGCTTCAGATAAATACGAAATACAGAACAACTTCTCAAAAAGGTATTATTGGCGAATCCTTAGCTGGTCTTTTTGTTATGGAGACTTTCCTATTACAACCCAACGCATTTGATTTCTATATTGCAATGGATCCTTCCCTTTGGTGGAATAATAACTATCTGGAACAAAATGCTTCCACATACGTAAATGCTTTTCCAAATAAAAAAATCAAACTTTGGTTTGCTGGTTCCGGAGTAGAAGATATTTCCATTCACACCAATAATCTTGCTAAAAGGCTACAACGTAATGCGCCTAGTACCTTAATTTGGAAATATGAAGATGTGCCAAATGAAAAACATAGTACCATTTTTAGAGCTAAAAAAGAACAAGCACTTACTTGGATAATGAATCCAGAGAAATAGCATATAAATTAAGGTTTTATATTTTATTTAAGAATTCTTCATTTATAGAAGTAGTACCTTTAAAACTTGAAATTAGCATCCCTAAAATAATTACACATGAAAAAAATCCTTTTATTTCTTTTCACATTAAGTACCATTACAAGCTATTCGCAAACCGATGAAGAAGTCCTTAGAGAAATTTATACGCAATCTTTAACCAATGGTAAAAGTTATGAGTGGTTAGATTATTTATCTAACCAAATAGGAGGTCGTTTGTCAGGTTCTTTACAAGCAGAATTTGCTGTGCAATGGGGAAAAGAAGAATTAGAAAAACTAGGTTTAGATAAAGTTTGGTTACAAGAAGTAATGGTGCCAAAATGGGTTCGCGGTGCAAAAGAATACGCATATATAGAATCTTCCATAAAGAAAACGACGACCAGTGTTGATATTTGTGCACTTGGTGGTTCTGTAGCAACAAATCCTTTAGGTTTAAAAGCTAAGATTATTGAAGTTCAAAATTTTGAAGAATTAGAAAAGCTTGGAGAAGCTGCAATAAAAGGAAAGATTGTATTCTTCAACCGTCCCATGCAAGAAGATTTAATTAGTACGTTTAATGCGTATGGCGGTTGTGTAAACCAACGGTATAATGGCGCTGTAGAAGCTGAAAAATATGGAGCAGTTGGTGTTATTGTGCGTTCTATGAATATGCGTTTAGACGATTTTCCACATACAGGAAGTATGACCTATGATGATCTTCCTTTAGAAAAACGTATTCCTGCTGCTGCAATAAGTACCAATGGTGCAGAACTCTTAAGCACAGCATTAAAATTAGATGAAAACTTAGAGTTTTATTTCAAACAAAGTTGCTCGCAATTTAAAGATGTACTTTCTTATAATGTCATTGGTGAAATTACAGGAAGTGAGTTTCCTAAAGAGTATTTTGTAGTTGGCGGACATTTAGATTCTTGGGATTTAGGAGATGGATCTCATGATGATGGAGCAGGAGTGGTACAGTCTATGGATGTTTTAAGACTTTTAAAAGCATCTGGAATTAAACCAAAAAGAAGTATTCGTGTTGTTTTATTTATGAATGAAGAAAACGGATTGCGTGGTGGAAATAAATATGCAGAAGAAGCAAAACGAAAAGGAGAAAACCATGTTTTTGCTCTAGAAAGTGATGCCGGCGGATTTACCCCAAGAGGTTTTAGTTTTGATTGTAGCGACGCTAATTTTGACCAAGTATTAAGCTGGAAACCTTTGTTTAAACCATACCTTATTCATTATTTTGAAAAAGGAGGAAGTGGTGCAGATGTTGGGCCATTAAAAAACGATAGTAACGTATTAGCAGGATTACGTCCAGACTCACAACGCTATTTTGATCACCATCATGCCGCTAATGATACTTTTGATGCGGTTAATAAACGGGAACTAGAACTTGGTGCTGCAACCATGACTTCTTTAGTTTACTTGTTTGATAAGTATGGTACAAACCCTCTGCCAAAGCAAAGCGAGATTAAAAATTAATCTAAAAAAAAATAATAGATGCTATTTTATTAACGAATAAAAATAGTATCTGTTTTTTTCATATCCTCTAGCCGTTGCAGTTCTAAAACTAATTGGCTAGCATCCCAATATCCATATTCAAGGACTATTTTTTTATTGATAAATTGATAGGTAATATGAACAGGCATTTCAATTTTTTTATTGTTTTCTAAAAGGTTGCCTTCCCAAATTCCCCAAAAATTCACCCAGTTTTTTCCGTTGTCGTCGGTAACCATTTCAAACTCTCTTCGGTTTTCTTCAAAAGCTCTTGTTAAAAAACTAGAATCATTTCTTTTGTGATATTCTGGTAAACTTTTAGCTGTAAAAAATTGGTCTCTTGTATTGTAATAAACCTTTGCTGTATCTGCATAATTCATCGTTAAGCTATCCCATTTCTGGTAGTCATAATTATTAATAACTGCTTTAACAATGTCAATTTCTGGAGAGTGTTGCGTGTAGCGATTTTTTTTGGTACAGGAAACTATTACAAATAATAGCAGCCCTAGTGCAAGTACATTTTTCATGAAACTAAAATTTAAATTAATAAACCGTTTCCATAAAGAAATAGGAAGATTGTTAATGATAGTATATGTGAGGCAATGTATGCTTTAGTCCGATTAGGAGTCTAATAAAGATACAAAATAAAATATATTAAACGCTGTGTTTTAGTGAATTAAAGTTTTGAGTAAGGTTGGTTGAAATAAAAGAATCCATGCTTTATTTTAATTGTCTTTCGGTTCGATAAATTATTTTCGAAGACCATTAAGCAGTTAATCGTTTATTGTGGTTATTTATAGTAGTATTTTAGGTTGTCTGTTTCCTTTTTGTACTTTTAGTGGACTATTAATCAAACTATTAAAAAAATGAAAAAAAAATTACTTTATCTGGCTTGTTTAGCTACTAGCCTTACTTTTGCACAAAGTATTACTAATTTTAACAGTTCAGACATGTCTATTTACGCTGTTGTAGATGGTACAGTAGATCAAAGCCCAACAGGAGCAAGCACCACATGGAGTTTTACGAGTTTAACATCCACAGGTACTAATGCAGACACCTATGCAGCACCAACAGGTGCTCAAACAAGTTCATTTCCAGGAACAACATATGTGTTTTCTTCTGGTGATAACGATATTTTATTAAAAAGTATTGCTGGAGAACTTTCTATAACTGGAGCAGTAACTCCGGGTTTAGAATTGAATTATATAACAGATAATGCGCTTATTGGTGCATTTCCATTAAGTTTTGGCGATAACAATTCAGATCCAGTTGCTGGAACCTTTAATAGTGGAACTGCTTCGGGTACCTTTTCTGGAAATATTGTGAAAATGGTAGATGGATATGGAACACTTAGTATGAATGTTGTTGGATCTGGAACTTATAGTGGAACCGTTACAAGATTAAAAATGCTACAAACGGTTACATTAGATTTGCCTCCATTTTTAAATAATGCTGGAACGGCAACACAAACTTCTTACTACTATTATGACAATAGTAATGGTAATTTAGTTTTTAGATCAAATACTATAAATATTAATATACCTATTGTTGGAATGGATGAAACAACAACTGTTAATGAAGTATATTTAGTCACTTTGTTGGGACTTGAAGAAAATGTATATAATGAGATATCTTTGGTGCCAAATCCAGTACAGTCCATATTAAACGTAAATTTAAAATCACCAACAACAATTAATGCTATTGTTATTTCAGATATAAATGGAAGACGAGTTTTAAGTACAACAAATAATACAACAGCTATAGATGTTAGTGTTTTACAAGCAGGAATGTATATTGTGCAGGTACAAACGGATAGAGCAGTGCTTACTAAAAAGTTTATTAAAAAGTAATCGCTTTGTTTTTATAGAAAAGGCATAAAACCTGAAAAGTTAACTTTTCAGGTTTTGCTTTTTCATTTGTTTTCGTAGTTGTTTTATGGTAAGTGTACTGTTATCATGACTCCAGCCAGGAGCTGCAAAAGCATACATGAATTTATGAGACCAGTTTTTTGATTTCTTCATATCGTTCCAAATATCTTTGTATTCATGTGTTAAAATAACAAGCGGATTATAGGAGTTTGGCGCGTGCGTTACCCCATATTTAATTTCAATATTCTCATCTAGCTCTTTCCAAGTACCAAAAACTTTATCAAAAATATTTAAAAAGCCTCCATGGTTTTTATCCATATATTCTATGTTTTGTGCATGGTGAACTTGGTGCATGGTATGCGTGTTGAATACTTTTTCAATGATACCTAATTTAGGAACGTAAACCGTATGTAATTGAAATTGCCAAAGCGATTCAATACCTAGACAAACAACTACCATTTCTGGAGGAAAACCAATTGCTGGCATCCACATATAAAATAAAGGTTTGTAAAAAAGAGTAAACCATCCGTTTCGTACTGCAGTTCCTAAATTAAAATTATTGGAAGAGTGATGTACAATATGTGCAGCCCAAAGAAAGCGTACATTGTGGTTTTGTCGGTGAAACCAATAATAGCTAAAATCGTCGCAAAGTTGGCATATAAACCAAATGTACCACGCGTATCCAAAAGACTCGTAGCCCATAATATTGGTGTGTACACCAGCTACTATTGGGTTAAAAAGGTTGTAAATAAAGTTAAATAATACAATGGCTGCAATGGTTTTAGTAAGCGGAGCAATAATCGCAGAACCAACACCCATAGTTACACTTGCTGCCAAATCTTTCCATGCGTATAATTTTTGACTGCGAGTCTCTTTACGATGTTTGCTATAGCTTAACTCTAATAAAATGAGTCCTAAAAAACAAGGTACGCCGTAAACTAAAGGGTTAGTGAAATCCATTAAAATTTATTTTTAATTCCAAAAATACCTTGATTTTACTCGGAAAACGCAGATAAATGGTTTTTCTTAATAAAAAAAAATCCGCTGTAAGCATAGGTTTGCTTAAAACGGATTTATATTTTAGAATGAAAAGGGCTTATTTTGTTAAAGCCTTTTTCTTTGTTTTGCTAGAAATCTCTATTTCTATTTGGTTGTGAAGTATGTCCTCAAAAGTTTCTCTTTTTCGAATTAAATGTGCTTCGTTATTTATCCAAAGTACTTCAGCAGGACGATAACGCGAATTGTAATTGCTAGCCATCGAGTAACAATAGGCTCCAGCATTTTTAAAAGCTATCATGTCTCCTTCGTTAATTTCAGCAATACGCCTGTTATTCGCAAAAGTATCCGTTTCACATATATAACCTACAACACTATAAAAACGCTCTCTACCTTCTGGGTTAGAAATGTTTTCAATTTCATGCTGCGATCCATAAAGCATAGGTCTTATTAAATGATTAAATCCGGAATCTATTTGTGCAAAAACTGTAGAAGTAGTTTGTTTTACAACATTTACTTTTGCTAAAAACTGACCAGCTTCACTAACTAAAAATTTTCCTGGTTCAAAACCAAGGGTTAATTCTTTTCCGTATTCTTTGCAGAAATCATTAAAACGTTTGGTTAGTTTTTCTCCAAATTCTTCAATATTCGTTTCAATATCTCCTTCTTTGTAAGGTACTTTAAAACCAGAACCAAAATCAATAAAGTCTAAAGTTTTAAAATGTTTTGCAGTTTCAAATAAAATCTCACTAGCATATAAAAATACATCAATATCTAAAATATCACTTCCTGTATGCATGTGAATACCGTTAATATGCATTCCCGTATTTTCAACAATTCGAAGGATATGTGGTATTTGATGGATGGAAATTCCGAATTTACTATCTATATGTCCAACAGAAATATTTGTGTTTCCACCAGCCATTACATGCGGATTGATACGAATACAAACAGGAGTATTTGGGTGTTTCGTACCAAATTGTTCTAAAATAGATAGATTGTCTATATTTATTTGAACGCCTAATTTTGCAGCAGTTTCAATTTCTTCTAAAGAAACACCATTAGGTGTAAAGATAATTTGATCTGGTGTAAAACCGGCTGCAAGCCCTAGTTTTACTTCTTGAATAGAAACAGTATCTAATCCTGCTCCTAAAGTTTTCATCAATTTTAAAATAGAAATATTAGATAGCGCTTTAACAGCATAATTCAGTTTTACCTGTTTAACCTTTTTAAAAGCTGAAGTTAAACGCTTATATTGAAAAGCTATTTTGTCTGCGTCATAAACGTAAATCGGACTCCCGAATTCTTCTGCTATCTTTAATAATTCGCTGTTTTGCATGTGTGATTTTTTTTCAAAGATATTTTTTTTCAAGGTTATAAAAATTAAAATAGCATATTATTACACATTTTAAACATATTGTTAATTATTTAACAATTTGAAGTTTCTATAGTTTGTTGATTTTTTAATAATTAAATATTAGGGTAAGTTCTTGTGATTATTTACTTTTGTTTTATTATAAATTCTTTGAAGCTTTTGGCGAAAGAGAACTAACAATTTTACTTTAAACAAGATGAATTTACACGAATATCAAGGAAAAGAATTATTAAGCAGTTTTGGCGTACGTATTCAAAGAGGAATCGTTGCACAAACAGCTCAAGAAGCAGTTGCTGCAGCAAAAAAAATGACGGAAGACACAGGAACTGGTTGGCACGTGATTAAAGCACAAGTTCATGCTGGTGGACGTGGTAAAGGTGGTGGAGTGAAGCTTGCTAAGAGCTTACAAGAAGTTGAAGAAATTGCAGGACAAATTATTGGAATGGATTTGGTAACACCACAAACTTCTGCTGAAGGTAAACGTGTACATCAAGTTTTAGTTGCTGAAGATGTGTATTATCCTGGAGATTCTGAACCAGAAGAATATTATATGTCTGTACTTTTAAATAGAGGAACAGGTAAAAATATGATTATGTATTCTACTGAAGGTGGAATGGATATTGAGACGGTTGCTGAAGAAACACCGCATTTAATTTTTCATGAAGAAATAGATCCTGCTCTAGGTATCATGGGTTTTCAAGCTAGAAAAATAGCTTTTAATTTAGGTTTATCTGGTGTAGCTTTTAAAGAAATGACAAAATTTGTTACTGCTTTATATAGAGCATATGTGGAGTCTGATTCTTCTTTATTTGAAATTAACCCAGTTTTAAAAACGAGTGATTCTAAAATAATGGCTGTAGATGCTAAAGTATCTTTAGATGATAACGCATTATTTAGACATAAAGATTTAGCAGCTTTACGTGATTTACGTGAAGAAAATGCAATTGAAGTTGAAGCAGGTGAGCATGGATTAAACTATGTAGATCTTGACGGAAACGTTGGTTGTATGGTAAATGGAGCTGGACTTGCAATGGCAACTATGGATTTAATTAAGCAAGCAGGTGGTGAGCCAGCTAACTTTTTAGATGTTGGTGGTACTGCAGATGCAGCAAGAGTAGAAATTGCTTTTGAACTTATCTTAAGAGATCCAGCTGTAAAAGCAATATTAATTAACATTTTTGGTGGTATTGTTCGTTGTGATCGTGTTGCTCAAGGTGTGATTGATGCATACAAAAACATGGGTAATATTGAAGTGCCAATTATTGTACGTTTACAAGGTACCAATGCAGATATTGCTAAAGAATTAATTGATAATTCTGGATTAGATGTAATGAGTGCTACTGAGTTTCAAGAAGCTGCAGATAAAGTACAAGCTGTATTAGCTAAGTAAATTAAAATGTGATGCAGAACTAGTTTCTGTATCTCATAAATATATAGAAAAGAGTGATCATTTGGTTGCTCTTTTTTTATGCCTTAAAAAGAGAATAGGCAAATCTGTATTCTTTAAAATGATGATAAGTAAATAGAAGACAAAAAAAAGAGCAACTAATCGTTGCTCTTTTTTTGTATCTTATTTTTTGTTGGAGTATCGCTTATTTTTTTCTCTCCTTTTTTTGGCATTGGACCTCGTAAATGAATTACTAAACCATTTAGAAAGTTTCGTAAAATTTGATCTCCACACTCCATATATTTAGGATGATCTTCTTTTCTGAAAAAAGCATTAAGCTCACTCTTTCCAATTCTAAAATCGACTAAAGCTAGAATTTTAATAATATCCTCATCACGAAGTTTGTGTGCTACTCTTAGTTTTTTAAATATGTCATTATTAGTCATAGTAGATTTTTATTTTTTTTTGTTAGTTTTATAAGTGAAAACCGTCTAAAATGCTGTAAACAAAGGTTTTGTTTCGTGTTTTGTAAGATTTTGTTTCTATGAAACTAGTAAAAAAGCGATGAATTACTCTTTTTTTTTCGACAAGATACAATATATCAACGATTATAAAAGAGGGATTATATCTAACTTTATAATAATTAATTAATTCCTCATAGTAATGGTAAATAGGGTAGAAAAACTTTGCCTTTTGTCTGAAATGATTGCATTTGCAAAATGTGACAAGATGATAAAAAGTATTGAGCATAAATTTTTAATAGGTGTAGCGAAGCAGTTGCATATTTCTCGTGAAGATTTTGATTACCTTATAGAAAATCCTATAGATTATACACATTTAAAATCACATAGTGAACGTATTGTACAATTTCATAGATTGGTTTTATTAATGAGTATTGATGATGAAATTGAAGATAAGGAAATTATTAAATTGCATAATTTTGGTTTACGAATGGGATTAAACCATGAGTCTATTAGTAGAGTATTGTATTTAATGGAAAGCTTTCCAAATAAAATTGTACCACCAGATGTTTTGATAGATATTTTTAAAGTACAGTATAATTAAGTGAAACTCTAAATTAAAAAGCCAAAGGCGCATTTAATTTAGTTAGTTGAAGGTATTCCTGTGTAGACAGGAATCTCATTTTTTAAATATTTTTTTTCCACTCTAAATTAAAATGGCTTTAGGTATTAGTTGAAAAAAGATTTCTCGACAAGCTCAAAATGACATAGGTTTCAGTCATCAGTCATCAGTCATCAGTCATCAGTCATCAGTCATCAGTCATCAGTCATCAGTCATCAGTCATCAGTCATCAGTCATCAGTCATCAGTCATCAGTCATCAGTCATCAGTCATCAGTCATCAGTTAAACTTTCAACTCTTCCAGTTTACCTTGGTAGCTTTTAATTTCGTCACGAAGTTTTGCAGCAACTAAAAAGTCTAAAGCTTTTGCTGCTTGCTCCATAATTTTCCGTTTTTCACGAATTTTCTTTTCTAATTCTCCTTTCGATAAATATTCGCTTTCTGGTTCTGCCGCTCTTGCCGCTTCTAATTCGTAACTATAGGTGCTCACCGAATTTTTACCTAAAGCACTATCTAAACTTTTATTTAATGCTTTTGGTACTAAATTATGCTTGGTGTTATAGGCAATTTGTTTTGCACGTCTGTATTCGGTTTCATCAATCGTTTTTTGCATGCTTTTTGTAATTTTATCGGCATACATAATTGCTTTTCCGTTCAGGTTTCTTGCAGCTCTACCAACGGTTTGGGTTAATGATCTTGCCGAACGTAAAAAACCTTCTTTATCTGCATCTAATATGGCAACCAAAGATACTTCTGGTAAATCTAAACCTTCACGTAGTAAATTCACACCAACCAAAACATCATAAATACCTTTACGTAAATCTTGCATGATTTGTACACGTTCTAAAGTATCTACATCACTATGAATATAATTTACGCGGATCTGAATTCGGCTTAAATATTTCGTTAATTCTTCGGCCATACGTTTCGTAAGTGTAGTCACTAAAGTACGTTCGTCTTTTTCTATACGTTGTTGTATTTCTTCAATTAAATCATCAATCTGATTTAAACTTGGTCTTACTTCAATAATAGGATCTAATAAACCTGTCGGTCTAATAACTTGCTCTACATATACACCACCTGTTTTTTCAAGCTCATAATCTGCAGGAGTTGCACTCACATATATGACTTGATTTTGAAGTGCTTCAAACTCTTCAAATTTTAATGGTCTATTGTCCATGGCAGCTGGAAGTCTAAAGCCATATTCTACCAAATTCTCTTTTCTACTTCTATCGCCTCCATACATCGCGTGGACTTGTGAAATAGTTACGTGACTTTCATCTACAACCATGAGAAAATCCTCAGGAAAATAATCTAATAAACAGAAAGGTCGTGTTCCTGGTTCTCTTCCGTCAAGGTATCTTGAGTAATTTTCAATTCCAGAACAATAACCCAGTTCCCGAATCATTTCTAAATCAAATTCGGTGCGTTCTTTAAGACGTTTTGCTTCTAGATGCTTTCCTATTTCTTTAAAATAATCGTATTGTTTGACTAAATCATCTTGAATGCTTTTAATCGCTCCTTGTAAAATGTCTGGAGAAGTAACAAACATATTTGCAGGATAGATGGTTAGCACATCATATTTTTCAATAACCTTATTGGTTTGAATGTCGAAAGATTCGATTTCTTCAATTTCATCGCCAAAAAAGTGAATGCGAAAAGCATCATCTGCATAACTTGGAAAAATATCTACTGTATCTCCTTTTATTCGGAAGTTTCCATGGTTAAAATCGGCTTCGGTACGCGAATACAAACTTTGTACTAATTGGTGTAATAATTTGGTACGAGAAATGACTTGATCTCGTTTTAAAGTAATTACATTTTTTTGAAATTCTACCGGATTTCCAATACCATATAAACACGAAACGGAAGCAATAACAATCACATCACGACGCCCAGAAAGTAGGGAAGAGGTGGTGCTTAATCGCATCTTCTCTATTTCTTCATTAATAGATAAATCTTTTTCTATATAAACCCCAGAAGTTGGTATGTAGGCTTCTGGTTGGTAATAATCATAATAGGAAACAAAATACTCGACCGCATTTTCCGGGAAAAACTGTTTGAATTCACTGTATAGTTGTGCGGCTAAAGTTTTGTTATGTGCAAGAACTAAGGTCGGTCTTTGGGTTTCTTCAATGACATTTGCAACGGTAAATGTTTTACCAGAACCTGTAACACCAAGTAAGGTTTGGTATTTCTCATGGGTGTCTAAACCATGCACTAATTGTTTTATTGCATTTGGTTGATCTCCAGTTGGTTTGAATTCCGATTCTATTTTAAATTTCATATGTTATTGTCCTACTACACTATTAGGTAATATCTAATAATGGGTTATTGTGGATTCCATTTTCTATACGGAACGACAAAAACGTTATACCTGTAATTCTGCTAAATTACTTAAAGTTAATGGGTTTTGAAATTTTTTGAAACTATCGTTTTAAGGTAAAATGTCCTTTAAATTCTTCACCCGTATATAATGTGATTAAGTACCAATAATCATTACTTTCTAAATTATATCCTCTGTAGGTTCCGTCCCAATATTTTTCAGCAGGAGAAACTTCTTTTAAGAGTTTACCATATCTGTTAAATATTAAGATTTGTTTAATCGTATTTTGCGTATCGGTTATTAACCAAGTATCGTTTATATTATCGCCATTTGGAGTGAAAAATAAAGGAATATTTATTTCTTGGACACCTTCGATGGTAAAGGGTAATGATTTAATTACACAACCATTTTCATCTTGAACCGTTAAGGTATGTATGCCATTTGCAATATTAGTAAAAGAAGGGTTTGTTTGAAAAGTACCAGCATCTATAGTATACTCATAATTGATACTCGTATCTGTCATGTTTACGGTTAGTGTGTTTCCTGAAATGGTAATATTAGAAGTATCTAGTGTGAAATCGACAAATGTTCCAGTTACTACCCAAGCACAAGTTGTGTTATCGAATGATGCCGATTCCCAACACTGTAATGTTGGCATTGGATCTTGCGTTCCTGTTATATCCCAAGCGCAGGTCGTAGTATTGAATGTAGCTGTTTCCCAGCACGCTAAACCTGTTGGCATTGGATCTGGCGTTCCAGTTACTATTTCCCAAGCGCATGTTGTGTTATTGAAAGTTGCTGTTTGTCCGCAAGCCAAACCAGTTGGCATTGGATCTTGTGTTCCTGTTACTACCCAAGCACAAGTTGTGCTATCGAATGATGCCGATTCCCAACACTGTAATGTTGGCATTGGATCTTGCGTTCCTGTTATTTCCCAAGCACAGGTTGTAGTATTAAATGTAGCTGTTTCCCAACATTCTAAAGCCGTTGGAGCTGTTGCTTGTGTTCCTGTAATTACCCATGCACAAGTTGTGTTATCGAATGTTGCAGATTCCCAGCATGCTAACGTTGGCATTGGATCTTGCGTTCCAGTAATATCCCAAACACAGGTTGTAGTATTAAATGTAGCCGTTTCCCAGCATTCTAAAGTTGTTGGTGCTGCTGCTTGTGTTCCTGTAATTACCCAAGCACAGGTTGTAGTATTAAATGTTGCTGTTTCCCAACATTCTAAACCAGTAGGCATTGGATCTTGCGTCCCAATTATGTCCCAAGCACAAGTAGTGCTATTAAATGTTGTTGTTTGCCAGCATTCTAAACCAGTTGGAGCTAGAGCTTGTGTTCCAGTTACGTCCCAAACACAGGTTGTAGTATTGAATGTAGCTGTTTCCCAACATTCTAAACCAGTTGGTGCTAGAGCTTGCGTTCCTGTTATTACCCAAGAACAGGTTGCGCTATCATACGTTGCCGATTCCCAACATGCTAATATTGGTGTACTTGCCATATTATTAATTTCTAACTGCGCAGCATTCGTAACTAAATCACAACTAGCCGAAGTCACTTCGCAATAATATTGATTCGCATCAAAAGTTGAAGGTGCATTTGTAATGGTTAAAGTAGCTGTTGTAGCTCCAGAGTAATTCGTATCATTAACTACATTTATCCAGTTTCCAGCACTGTTTAAAACTTTCCATTGGTAGATGTATGTTTCGCTACCAGATATAGATGTTGTAAAAGTAGCAGTGCCATTTTCACAAATGGTTTGTGAAGTTGGATTTGTAATCGTTGGTGTATTATCCGGAATTGGATCTGCGGTATGCGAACCTAAGTCGGAACAATCTTCGTTAGAATTTATAGACCAATCACTAGCAGTATAAGTAGTTTGGGTTACGGCAGCATCGGGATTTCTAATAATGGTATATCCTCTATCAGCAGGAGCATTAACAATATCGATTAAGGTACCGTTTTTAAAAAGTTTAAACTCATCATTGTCGTTAATACCTGTGCTAACATTAAAATCAGCAGTTAATGAAGGACAATCAGAACCACTTCCTAATATAATAATAAAAGTGTCTAAAGGAGGTATGGTTCCTAATACATTATAGGTATGACTTGGTGCAGCATTTCCAATATCACCAAAACGCTCAATAATATAAACGCCATCTAAAACAACAGGAGCATTGGTTGGGTTGTATAATTCTATAACGGCATAACTTCCAGAATTTGCATCATAAATTTCTGAAATATAAACATCTGCAGTAGTACATTCGGAAGCTAATAAAGTAAAGTCTGTTACCGAGTTTCCTACACAGCCACCAGTACTAGTAATAGTTATATTGGAAGAGGCTGAAATTCCAGCAGGAATATAAGCTTCTATTTCATTGTCATCAATTATAGTGAACGTTGCGCTTATTCCGTCGAATGCTACTGTTGCTGCAGTAGTGAAATCACTTCCGCTAATGTAAACTAATGTGTCTTCTGGTCCGCTAGAAGGGAAAAAAGAAGTTACAACTGGAGCAGGACAAAAGCTAGAAGCCTTTGTATTATCAGTTATATTTTTGTTGGTGTTAAAGGCGTTGCTTGCATTGTAAATAAAAAAAGTACAAATAAAAACAAGTAAAAGTTTAATACGTTTCATTAGCTATAATTAGGGCGCAAAAATAATTAATATTTAATTAGTCTTATGTTATGTGAATGTTACCTTATAAAAAAAGGAACCTTATTTGAAAAATAAGGCTCCTAAATATATGATAAAATATTAGATTAATAAAGAATACTTAAACTATACGTTATTTGTTAAGGTATACCCAACCTATATATCTTTGTTTCGAAGCATTGGCATCGTTAAGGTGTAATACATAAAAGTAAGTTCCTACCGGGAGTGTTTTATCTGTACTTAAAAGACCTTTATTCGCTTTTCCGTACCATTTATTATCGTTGTTTCCTTTGAAAATAAGGGATCCGTAACGGTTATAAATTTCTAGACTATGATTTGTGTAGGTGTCATAAAGTCCTTGAATATTAAACCATTCGTTAATTCCGTCTCCATTTGGAGAAAATCCGTTAGGAATTACTATGGCATCCAGATTAACAAGAACCTCAAAAGAAATAGATTTAGAAACACAACCATTTTCATCTTGAACCTCTAAGGTGTGAAGGCCATTAGCAAGATCTGTGAAGGTTGGATTTTCTTGAGAAGCACCAGAATCTACAATGTAAATATAGTTTATGCTAATATCTGTCATGTTTACTGTTATCGTGTTATCAACGATGGTAATGTTTGAAAGTGATAAATCAAAATCAATAGGTATTCCAGTTATTACCCAGCTACATGTTGTATTATTGAATGTAGTAGTTTCCCAACATGCTAAACCTGTAGGCATAGGATCTTGCGTTCCAGTGACTTCCCAAGCACATGTTGTATTATTGAATGTTGTAGTTTCCCAACAAGCTAAACCAGTAGGCATAGGGGCTTGCGTTCCAGTAACTTCCCAAGCACATGTTGTATTATTGAATGTTGTAGTTTCCCAACATGCTAAACCAGTAGGGATTGGGTCTTGGGTTCCAGTGACTTCCCAAGCACAAGTTGTAGTGTTGAATGTAGCAGTTTCCCAACATGCTAAACCTGTTGGTATTGGATCTTGCGTACCAGTTATTATCCAATCACACGTTGTGCTATTAAATGTAGCAGTCTGCCAACACTCTAATGTTGGTGGATTAATCACATTAATTTCTAATTGGGCTGCATTGGTTATCAGCGTACAAGAAGGTGAAGTGATTTCGCAATAATATTGGTTATTATCAAAACTAACAGGAACATTATTAAGGGTTAATGTACCCGTTGTAGCGCCTGAATAATTCGTGTTATTGGTTACGTTTACCCAGTTTCCGGAAGCGTTAAGTGTTTTCCATTGGTATGAAAATGTTCCAGAATCCTCAGAAGCTGTAAAAGTAGTTGATCCATTTTCACAAATAGATTGTGACGTTGGATGTGTAATATTTGGTGTGTTATCTGGAATGGCATCAGCAGTATGTACACCTAAATCGGAACAATCTTCTTGAGAGCTTATAGACCAATCATTGCTATCATACGTGGTTTGTGGAATGGTAGCGTCTGCATTTCTGATAATACTATAACCTCTTTCGTTTGGTGCATGCACATTATCTATGATGACGCTATTTTTTAAAAGTTCAAATTCATCATTGTCATTAATTCCTGTGGGAATATTAAAATCTACACTTAATGAAGGACAATCAGAACCACTACTTCCCATTTGAATAATAAAAGTACTCAAAGGAGCTATCGTTCCTGTGATATTATTAAAGATATTATTTGGAGCAGTATTTCCAATATCACCATATCTCACAATCTCATAGATGTTATCAATAACTACAGGAGCATTGGTAGGGTTATACAATTCTATAACGGCGTAATCTCCAGAAACAGCATCATAAATTTCTGAAATATAAATTTCTGCAGTAGTACATTCTGAAGCTAACAACGTGAAGTTTGACGTAGATGTTCCTGTGCAGCCTCCAGTACTTATGATAGAAATAGTAGCAGAAGCACTAGTTCCCGCAGGAATAAAAGCGGTTATTTCTGTATCTGAAATAATATTAAAAGTAGTGTTTATTCCTCCAAATGCTACCGTATTTGCAGTGCTGAAATTACTTCCAGTAATGGTTATTAATGTATTTTCTGGTCCTGAAGAAGGAGAAAAAGAGGTAATAACAGCAGCAGGGCATTCTGTTGTTTTATTTATGTTTTTAACAAGATTGGTATTGCTTGATGTACTAGTAATAGTAAATAATAAAAGAGCAATAGAACAGAATAGGGTAATAGTTTTTTTCATTAATTAGTTTTAAGGGTGGTAAAAATAATAAAAAATATAATAGTCAATAGAGTGCAATTATAAACAATAATTAGCGTACTAAAGCAAAATGTCCTCGGTAGGTTTTTCCGTTAGAAAAACTAACTACAAACCAATAATCTGACGACGGTAAATTTTCGCCGTTAAATGTACCATTAAAACCTTGACTTTGTGGACTTACTTGTTTTAAAAGTTTACCATACCTATCAAAAATTTGAATAATCATGGTTGCTTTAAAATCTAAATCGACACCTAATGGCATCCAAGTTTCATTGTAATAATCTCCATTTGGTGTGAAATACGTAGGGAAACCTAAAACGTAAATAACTTCTTTAGTTGTACCACAACCATTTTTATCTCGTATGTATGCGATATGTTCTCCTGCGGAAATATTAGTGAATATATTGCTGTCTTGGTATATTCCATTACTATCGTCTAATGCAAATTCATAATCTCCAAATCCGGAAACAGTAAGATTAATGGTATTGTTTGGCGCCACGCCAGATACCGAAACAGATTCTACAAAGGCTGTATCTTTAGGTTCGACAATAATATCTCTAGTTGCAGAACAACCATCTGGATGTGTTACTATTACCGTATATGTTCCAGTTTCATTAATGTTTATGGTTTCGGTTGTAAATGTTATAGTGTTGTTATTGAATAGCCATTGGTAAGTGAAATCTCCAGGAGCACCAATTAACAGTCCGGCTTCTAATGGGATGGTGTTTGGGTAATTATTTAAACAGTAGTTTGTGGTTTCATCTTCTAAAAGGATAGGAGTGTATTTCATCGATAGCATTACTGTGCTAATAGCAAAACAACTGCTTCCGTTGGTGATACGGACATAAATGGTTTCTGTATCTTGGATGATGTTGGTGTAGTTTCCGTTGATACTATTTATTTCCGCTTGTAAATCTGCTTCCGTAGGATAAAAAGTAATGCTAGATCCTGCAGGAACTTGTGTTTCAATTTGAGAGCGTAGTTGGTTTAAATCAAATTCGGTAAAACCATCTACAAGGAAATTATCACATGCTGAAAATGGTGGAATAGTAACCACATTGTTTGAAATATCTAAAAGCAATTCCGCGACAGCGTAACAACCAAAATCATTTTCTACACGAGCAAAAACGGTTTGTAAAACCATAGTGTTTTCGAAAGCTGCTGCATTAGGAATTTCATCTATTTCGTCTTCTGCATCTATTTCAAAGAGATAAAAATTAGTGATAGTATCTCTGCTATCGGTGACCATATCTTGTTGCGCATCGAATAGGTTGTAGGTTGTGATTCCGTCTTGGTTTAAATCACAAGCAATTAATGTAGCGTCGTTAATAATAGGGTTTGTTGCGTATTCTACTGTAATTTCTCCAGAGGTTACGCAGGTAGTAGGATAGGTAATGGTAACGCTATAGGTACCAGCATCTAGAACGGTATAAGTGGGACTGGTCTCTCCTGCAATTGGTAAGCTGTTTTTAAACCAAGTATACCCTGTAGCTCCAGTTTGTGTAGCATCTAAATCTAAAGTTTCGTTTTCACATAAAGGATTTCTTGTAGCAAAAAGTCTATCTAAACCAAGATCAATATCGGATGTAAAACTTCCCGCTTCTAAAAAAACTGCGGAATCATACCTATAGTTTTGCTCATCTGCAATTACTAGTTTAACATGATAAGTTACATTAGGGGTAATGGTTGCTGTGGCTGTAAGTATGGCTGTTTGTCCGTTAAAATTTATAGGAGCAGAAGCATCGTTCCAACCTCCAAAAAAAGTTTCATTAATTGGGTTGCAAGCACCTGGGATACCAGAATGCACAGTGGTTACTTTTACAGGCGTATTGGTTCCTGGGACTAACGCTATATTGGTATAGTTTGTAGAGGTTGTTGGACGAATTAAAAAGCCAAACAAATCGGAATACTGACAGGTACTATTATCTCCTTCTTGGTATTCTTCGGAAGCGAATAAATAACGAAAACTTATTTGGTTACTAAGCGATTGAAAATCGAATTCTAAAATGGTTGCGTTTATAGTATTGTTCTCGCTTAAAGCAGTTTCTAAATCTCTATCGCCAGACCATCCAGAAGCATTATCATCACTTAAGCTCGTATTTGGTCCTGGAACGTTAGATAATCTTCCGGTACTTAAAACCAGTCCATTGCTTATGGGAAAGGTTGTTCCTGAAGCATCAAAATAACCATAACTTTGGTCTGTTCCATTAAAATTGCCACCTTCTACATTAGTAACAACAACATTACTAATACATTCGCTATTAATTAAAATGTCTTCAATAAGTTGTTGTGGGGTATAGGTATTGTTATCTACTTGTATGTTTTGTGAAAATAGCAAACAAGTAAAAAGTGATAATAAAACCGTAAAGCAATTCTTCATTACATATAATTGGATTGCAAATATAAAGAAGTGTTAGGTTTTATAAGGAAAATGATATGTTAAAGAAATTTACGACCTGTATTTATCGTTTAAGTGTAAAATTACCTTTTAATTCAAATTTCTTTCCATCTTGAATTACTTCGGCAAGAAACCAATAATCACTAGCTGGCATTTTTTGTCCTCTGTACGTTCCGTCCCAACCAGGAGAAGTGTGCGACAATGTTTTTAATAGTTTTCCATATCTATCAAAAATATATACAATGGTTCCTGTAAGTTGGTTAACGCCTGTAATATGCCAAGTGTCATTATAACCATCGTTATTTGGTGTCATGAAAAGTGGTGTGTCAATAATTACAATTTCTTTAGTAGCAGAAGCACAGCCATTAGCATCTAAAACAGTAATAATATGCGGCCCAAGTGTTACATTATTAAAAAAGTTAGATTCTTGTGCCGGACCATTATCTAGAATGTAGAAGTAATCACCAATACCACTAATGGTTACAGTAATATTATTTGGGTCTGAAAAATCTACTTGTTCGGTAAACTCAATAGTTGCTTGTTCTGACTCTATCACATTAAAAGTTGCAGAAGTTGGACAACCAAAATCTGTAGTAACGGTTACTGAATAACTTCCAATTTCTGTTATTTCAATTTCTGAAGTTGTAGCACCCGTAGACCAAGAATACGCATCACTACTAAAACCTGTATTCGCACTAACAATAAGCGGAAGACTTTCTAAACATATTGTTTGATCTTCAATTTCTACAACCGGTTTTCTCTCTACAATAGTATTAAAACTAGTGATGCTATAACATAAAGTGTTTTTGTTTTCAATACGAATGTAAAAGGTTTGTCCGTTAAAAGCGTAGTAATTTAAATCGGTAATTTCGTTATCGTTGTCCATAGCTTCTTCTTCTAATTCAAAGTAAGAAACTGTATAATCATTTGGATTTTGACTTCCTAAAACGATGGCTGTTTGTACCTCTAAATTAAAGAGTTGTATTTGGTCATAATCATCATCACAAGTTTGTAAGTCGGTTAACGTATTTGTAATCGGACTACTATTTACATGCAAATTGAAAGACGAAGTAGAATAACAATGTGAATTTGTGTTTTCTGCTCTTACATAAATAGTGTCATTATTTGTAGCATAGATATACGCATCGTTTGACGGATTTTGTGCATTTTGTGCATCAGTAAGATTGCTATAAAAAGTAACAGCAATATTGGTTACATCGTCTATTAAAAAATCTATGGTATCGGAAAGGTTATAGGTTTTGTCAACATTATCACATGTTTCAAAAATGGAAACAGTATTAATACTAGGAGGAACGTCTACAATTAATTCTATTGGCACAGCAACATAGCAGTTAGAAACCGTACTAGTAATTTTAATATATGCTGTTTGCGGATTGCTAGTATTGGTATAATTACTTGGGTTGTTAATTATATTGGTATGTGCTTCTGCATCGTTAAAAGAAGGATGGTAGGTTATTGCAATATCATCTTGTCTAACACCTAAAACATCTACTTCCACGTTTGTTAAATCGAAATTTATAAATCCGTCGGTATTTGTATCACATTTTTGTAAAGGACCTGTAGGGCTCACATTTGGTACTTGTATAATGTTTAATCCGAATTCTGAAATACCATGACAATACGTTCCGTTATCTATTCTAGCATAGATTTGTTGTGGGTTTTCTGTGTTTTCGTATTCTAGCGGAAGGCTGTTTTCTTCATTTTCAGCATCGTCAAAAGAAGTATAAAATGTAATGGTTAAATCTTCTGTGCTTGAAGCAGACATTTCCGCGACCTTTTCAGAAAAATCAAAAGTCTCTTTTCCATCATTTGCAATATCATCACAAACTATAAAATCTAAAGGTGCTGTGTATTCTGGAATTAATCCTACTTCAATTAAAAAAGAAGAGGTGTCAAAACAATCATGATCCGAAATATTTTCTACTCTTATATATATTCTTTGCGGATTGGCTGTATTTTGATATATATCGTTTTTATCTATAATGCTTGTTGCTGTTCTGTCTATTGCATCTTGTGCGTTTTCAAAATATAAAACCTGTTTACCAGGTTGTCCATTTAAGATTTCAACATCTTTTTCATTAAAAATAAAATCTCCTGTTTGATCTCCATCTGTTTCACAATGTCTAAAATTAGTAATTGTAGTAAAAAGAGGTTGTGTGTTTACTATTATTTCAAAAACAACAAGAGCGAAACAAGTGGTGATGTTACTTTCTACTCGTGTATAAATGGTTTGCGTATTAGCATTGTATGCAGTCGTGTTAGTAATAGCACCTGTATTTGCATTTGCATTATTTTCGGAAGTGTGAAAAGTGATCGTTAAATCGGAAGTATTGCTTACTATTTCTCCAATTTTATCTTCTAGATTTACAATATACGAAGCATCATAATCGTCATCACAAATAACAATATCAATTGGTTGCATAACCGTAGGAGCGGGAATCACTTGTATTTCTAACTCGGCAACATCATAACAGCCAGTGACAGTATTTCTAACTCGTGTATATACTATTTGCGGATTTGTTGTGTTTGTGTAAAAAGGAGGTAATGCGTTTTCATTATTATCGGCATTTTCTTCAGTTAAAAAATATTTTACAGCAGCATTTGCGATTCCAATACTTACATAATCGTTAAAATCTTCTAGAGAAATAGAGGTATAACCATCATCATCTGTATCGCAATAATCTACCGTATCTAATGGTTGAATAATGGTTGCTGGATCAATAATTAGATTAATGTTTGAAAAATAAATACATTCAGGTGTTTCAATGGTAACATATAAAGTATGCGGATTCTCTGTTACTGTGTAAGGTACCGACTTGTCAATTTCATTTTGATCAGCGGTTTGGTCGTTTTCTGTTTCATAAAAAGTAACAGTAGCATCTTCTACATTATTTGCAATTATATTGCCAACAGCATCTAAATTGAATTCAACAATACCATCATTAGAAGCATCGTCACATTTGCTAAAATCTCTAATGGCAGTTCCAGATTGTAATAAGTTTGCATGTAGTTCTACTGTAGATATAGAAGCACAACCGGTAGCGTTACTTACTACTCTAATAAATACAATTTGTGTATTTGGTATTGTATTATTAAAATTTTGATAATTTGTAATTGGGTTATCTCCAGTTTGTGCATCAGCATACGTTACATGAAATGTAACGGTAACATCTGTTAAGCCTTCTAATACATCTGGAATTATGGTGGATAAATCAAAAGAAGCTAAACCATCATCATCTGGCTCACATGCGTTAATTTGCTGTGCATCTGTGTTAATATCTGGGTTTTCTAAAACATTAATTACCAGGGTTGTTGTACTCACGCAACCGGTAGAAGCATCTACAACACTGACAAAAAGTTGTTCTGTTGTATTGATATTTGTATACGGTAAAGGAATTATATTTACTACATTGTCTGCATCGGTTTGCGAGTAATGATAGTTTACTGTGTATGCGGTGTTTCCTCCAGTAATTTCATCATTTTTATCCGAGAAGTCTATGGTTGTAAAACCATCTGAAGTTGCATCATCACAAACATCTAATTGTGTTGGGTCTGTAATTATAGGTAAAGGATTTACTACTAGATTAAATGTAGTAAATGCTAAACAACCATTATCTGTATCTTCAATTCTTACATGAATTATTTGCGGATTACTAGCGTTTACTATAGGAGTAGTTATTGGATTGTTTCCACTGTGTGCATCTGTACTCAAGGTATAATAACTAATATTGTAATTTGATGGAGGTACCGAAGCCAAGACTTGTCCATGCATTGTAGAAAGATTAAAGGTTTCTTCTTCATCATTACTAAGGTCATCACAAATTTCATAATCTGCAATATTTCCAGCAGATTGCTCTGAGCTTAATGTAACAAGAATTTCATCTGTTATCTCACAAACGCTGTCTCCAATAGGCATAGTAACGACCACTTGGTATAAACCAGATTGTGTCACGGTTTTTATATGTGGAGGTGTTTCGTTAGGAATTAACGTGCCATTTAAAAACCATTCGTATGTTGCTAAAGAGTTATCCGTGTCGGCATCTATGGTAACCGAATCGGCACAAGTTGTAATATCTGCTCCTAAATCTACGGTTGCATTAAAACTATTTCCTTCAATAAAAACAGCAGAATCATAATTCTGGTCATCTTGATCTGCAATAACTAATTTAATTTGGTATTGTACATTAGGAATAATGCTTGCTGTAGCAGAAAGTACGGTTGTTCGTCCGTTAAAGTTTGTATCTCCAATATTATAGCCATTAAAGTACATTTCGTTTTCTGCAGCACAATGACCAACAATTTCATCGTGTACGGTACTTGTGTTTACAGGAATGTTAGTTCCCGGTAGAACAGCAATGTTAGTATAAGTAGTTGTACCAACTTCTCTTAAAAGGAAAGCAAAACCATCTGAGTATTCACAAGGATAGGTTGCGTAATATTCTTCGGAAGCTAAAATATAATTAAACTGAATTTGATTGGTAACTGAAATAAAATTGAATTCAATAGATGTTGCATTTAAGGTATTCGAAATACCAAGAGCAGTTTCTATATCTGGATCGGTAGCCCAAGAGCTTTCCCCATCATGCATGTTATTTGCATTTGTGGAATTACCAGCAGAAGTAGCATTTCCTGTAGATAATAGAATTCCATTTTCAAAAGGAAAATTGGAAGTACCTTTTTCAAAATAACCATAACTAGTTAATCCATTTACACTTCCGTTTACGTTAGAAACTATATTGGAAACTTCAACACAACCTTGAATTAAACTATTTTCAATAAGTTGTTGTGGTGTTTGTGAATTATCTATGGAAATTTGTTGCGAGAATGAATCCTGCATAAAACTGATGCCTATTAAAATACACGTAAGTACTAGCTTTAGTGGAGGGTTTGTGTTTATTTGGCTCTTTTTCAATTTATTGGACTTTAATTCTAGAGGTCAAAAATACACTAAAATTAGATTAAACGCAAATAAAATCGATGAAATACCTGTCATTGAATTCACTATCTATTCAAATAAACCCATCCTGTCATGATTTTATAGTTGCTATCGTTTAAGTTCAGTACGTAAAAATAAGTACCAACAGGAAGTAATTTATTTTGATTATTTAATCCGCGATTGGCTGTTCCTTCCCATCGTTTAGAGTTGTCTCCAACAAATATTAGTGTGCCATATCTATTATATATTTGCAGTTCATGTCGTTCAAAAATATCATACAAACCTTGAATATTAAACCAATCATTTACATTGTCGTTGTTGGGTGAAAATCCTTCCGGAATAATAGGAGGACAGTTCTCAGTTATTAGATTAAATTGATAAATGGTATAACATTCTTCAGCAGCATCCTTAATATAAATAATTTGAGGACTTGCAATGCTTGAATAGTTTTCTGGATTAAGAATATTATTTTCGTTATTTACTAGGTCTTCAAATTCTTCATAAAAACGAATCGTATTTATATCTTCATATTGGATTAATTCTAATTGGTTGGTGAGATTAAAATATGCCGTATTAAAACCAAGGTCACAACTTAACATGTTTTCCAATTCTATAATTTCTGGTAGCGGAATAAGTTGTATGTTTTCTGTGGTTATATTATTGGTTTCGTTTAACTCTAAAACCATCCCGTTACCATTTCCTATATCATCCACAACAATAGTTAATATAAAAGCATCAGGAATGTTCTCTGGTATGGTGAGTGAAATATTTCCGTTTTCAAAACCATCTATAGCAATTTCATTTTCCGTGGTGCTTTGTGCAATAAGTTGATTGTTTGCATAAAACGCAATTGGAGTTTGTTCTTGTAATGTTGCGGTACTGTTTATATTATAGACGGTATAATCTAGGTCTATAGTTTTGCTATAGCAAGGAATAGAATATTGGTTAACAGCTATTGTAGCATCTGGTAGTTGACTGTTTAAAACGGTAATGATGTTATTTAAAATAATTAAATCTGCTTGTGTAGTTAACTTTATGGTTGCTGAGGTGTCTCCAGTAGCAATATTATTTTGAATGGAATATACGTCTAAATCGGCATTATAAAAGTTAGCCGAATTCGTAAAGGTATTGGTGCCATTAAAAGCATTGTTCGCTAAATTTAATGGCGGATTAGAAATTATGGTATTATTAATAGATAAGGTTTCTCCAAGATTTAAGGCATTGTCTCCTTCCCAAGCGAGAAAACCAATTTTTGCACCTTGGGTGTCTAAAACGTTCAGGTTATCTAAAAGGATGGTTTTTTCTTGTACGTTTCGGTTAATAATATCTAATCCTAAAAACAAGTTTATTTGATTTAATGGAAGTGCATTATCTTGGTATATAATGTAGATACTCCATCCTGCAAAATTGGTTCTATTCACACAGTATCCAGGATTGCTTGATAGTGTCTCTGAAATATCTAAATTCGTTAATTCATAACTCGTGTTACCCTGAGTTGTTATTAGATTTGTAATATTAGTAGCGCAAGAAAAATAGGGTAATGTACCAAAGTTATCGTCTTCAAAATTAACGTTGTACACGTTTTCGGCGGTAATAGGAATGTTGTTTAGGGACACTTCAAAATCTCCTTCTCCAGATCCAGCCCAAAACAAGAAAGCTGCCTTAATGGTTGTGTTTGCTGGCATTTGTAAAAATGCTTGTGAAGCTGGAAGGATTTGACAAAAAGTACTTTGGTTATTTTCTTCAGGATTTAACGTGTTACCAATAGCTAAATAGTCGTAATGCCCATTAAATTGCTGAAACAGGGTTAT